>SLCF01000036.1 GCA_007125955.1 Bacteroidales bacterium
GCATGGTGCTTAAGAACCGGGATGTTTATATATACATCGCTGTCCAATATGAGCTCATGTACTTTAGCTTCAGTAAGACGTTTTCCCTGGCCTACCTTTACACCCTTATAATAGTTTTCGGTATTGCCAGGCAATACCCTTCCTCCGGCTTCTTTAACCGCATCCTCAACTCCGCTGTTCCTGTAGCTTCTTATCCAGTTATCGCAGGTGTTGTCAAAAGCATACACCTCACTTGCACCTGCTTCAAAACACTTTTTTACTATATGTTTCACCAGTTCTGGGTTTGTATTTCCTGCTCTTTCCGGAGGCACATCCCAGGACATGTTTGGCTTAAGAACCACTGTTTGACCCTTTTTAACAAAGTTGCCCATTCCGCCGAGAGCTTCCAGTGCACGGTCAAGCATAATTTCCGGCTCGCCGCCTCGAACTGCGACCAGGTCATACGGATTGGCCCCATCAGCCAATCCGGCGCCAAAGAGTTTGTTGTAACCCGTAAATGATAATGCTGAACCGACAATACCGGCACCTACCGACTTTCTAATGAAATCTCTTCTTTTCATAACACTGAATATTTAATTTTAATATTAAATTCGAAGTTTTAATTATTAATATAACAATTAATATATAAGAAAAAGTGTATACTTTTTAAATCATAAATATATATAAAAGATATTTCATAAGAAAACATTTGTATTATATCATTGGCCTTATGCATCTTAATATGACAAATCGTTGAAAAGAAGGGCTTAAAAAAGTAAAAAATAATGGAGGTAAGAGGACTGTCCACTACCAGAAATGGCTTAAGCTCCGTTTCACGTTTTGCACAAGGTGATTTCAGCAACAGTTGCATTCCGGACAGTAACCGGCTGAACAAGTCCGGATAGCAAGGAGGCGGATTTTAAGTTAACCCAAATAGTCAGAAAAAGAAATGGAAGTCAGCAGGAAGGTATTGTTGTCAACAGCATATTTCCCGAATATTCAGTATTTTACGAAAATCATCTCTTACAGTGAGATATATTTAGAGTTTCATGAGAACTATACAAAGCAAACCTACAGGAACAGGTGTAATATTCTTTCGGCCAATAAGATATTGCCTCTTGTTGTTCCCGTAAAAAAACGGAGCGGATCAAAAACTCCGGTCAGCGAGGCAGAAATTGACAATAATTACCGGTGGCAGCGCCTTCACCGCATTTCAATTGAATCGGCTTACCGCTCCTCTCCCTTTTTTGAATACTATTATGATGATTTCACTCCTGTTTTCAGAAAAAGGTATAAATATCTGTTTGATCTCAACATGGAGATCCTCAAAGCTTTGCTGGATATATGTGACATAGGGAAAAATATTGAAAAAACCGGGCAGTACCTGAAAAATCCTGAAAATGCCGATGATTACAGGGATATTATCCATCCCAAAAAAAGATTCGGGGAAATCGACCCGGACTTTACTCCTGCCGGATATGTACAGGTGTTTTCAGACAGGAGAGGTTTTGCTCCCAATCTTAGTATACTGGACCTGCTATTCAATGAAGGGCCGGGAACCAAAGAAATATTAAGACTCAGTTGTAAAGGAGGAGGAAATTGAAGGACTGACCCGTCTGTTTTCAATCAGTCAGACAGAATAACAACATTCAAACCAGTTATCTGCCATGCATGGCACAAAAAAAGGGCCGGGAACCTGTCCACGACCCTTAAAGGCTGGTAGCCAAAAGATCAGAATTTGAATCCTATAGTCGCCACAAATTTGTTGTTACTGTTATTGTTACGGGAAGCTTCCATTTGAGGCAGTCCTATATCATAAGGCAAAGTATAGAGAAAATAGTTTTCAGTCTGATCGGTTCTCATAAAAGCAAGATCAAACATAAAATTCCCTTCCCTGAATCCAAATCCTCCGGAGTATGAGGTGTAGTCAGCATTCCTGTTGATCTGGTCTTCAGCAAACGGACTTGCATGGTAGGCATAACCGCCTCTTAACATAAAGGGACCGAGCTTTATTTCGGCACCCGCCCTTAGGTTTCCTGTTGCACGGTAGGTTTCTCTTATTATATCATTTTCAGCATAAAAGTCATATCCCCCGTCTGTCTCCCTCAGTCGCATAACTGTATAGTCAACATACTCATAATCGAGGCTCAGTACTCCAAGCTGGTCAAAAAGCATGATAGATACCCCGCCTATTGCGCGGAATGGAGTGGTAATAGCATAGTCTTTCACGGCTGTTTCAATTAATGCCTCGGAATATGCAGGATAATAACCTCCTGACGGGTCGAACCACGACTCCATCTTGTCATCCCACCTGTCCCTCAGGTTATAGAAGGTCGGGAGATGTACGGCAGCTCCGATCCTTATCATATCAACAGGTCTGAAAACGGCTCCTGCCTTGAATGTTAAACCGGTACCGGTTGTATTGAGTGTTTGCGATAGCTTGAACTCCTGAAAATCACTCAGATTCTGGTCATCAATCTCATAATAATGCCTTCTCGATTCATAATCAACTGTTTCAATACCAAAACTGGCACCCAGGTAGAGCCTGTGCTCATAATTTGCTGCAAAGGCAAAAGTCCACTCCCCTGCATTACCGCTTTGGGACATTACTTCACGCTGAGTTTGTCCAAGCATTACCGGGGTTTCATAAAACCTGTCCTCATCTTCTTCCAGGTCTATAACATAGGTTTCATATGCCATCCATTCCAGATCGCCCAGGTTTTCGGGCTCCAGGCCGTTTGCATAATACATGAAATAATCGGCCATTGAACTGTTATTGTTAACCCCCTGTATTACACGGTTGCGGTTGAAATTATTGTGCCTGTTAAACCCTATACCGATATTTGTCCCAACCCATCCCGATTCGTTGTTGCGGTTGAAGCTTGCAACAAAACCGAGATTGTAAACTCCGAAACTGTAGAGATTATCATCCCTCCTGGTTCCCATATACTCGGTTTCAACACTATTGTAACTGAAAGAAGGGGTAAAGGTAAATTCACTCGTCCGGTAAACTCCAAGTCCGGCAGGATTGTATCCAAGGGAGTAAAAATCGCCTCCAAGGGAAGCAAAAGCACCGCCCATAGATATTGACCTGGCCGTTGAGCCGAAAAATCTTTGAGAATACCTCAGGGCATCGGTTTCATTCTGAGAAAACAGGTGCGGTAAAGCAACCGTGATCAATATTATTAAGGAGATTAAGCGCTTCATAATTGTATCTGATTAGGTTATTGTTGGACTCTTTCCGGTATGCCACCCCCTCCCCCGCTGATGCGGGAAAGGGGATTGAACATCTATATTAATTGGAATGGATTAAATTGTCTTTTAAATTATCTTCCGCCACCCGTACGTGAACCTGAAGAAGTGCGTGAGCCCGAAGATGACCTGGACGAACCCGAACTTCTTGTTGAACCTGAGGAACTGCCGCCTGAACTCCTGGTCGGGGGAGAAACTGTTGTGCGGGTTCCTGACGAAGATCTCCCGCTGCTGCTCCTGCCTACAGATGTAGCCGACCTGCTGGTCCTTGAGGAGCCTACCCTTACTGTTGTTGTCCTGTTATTGTTGTTGGTCCTTGTTTCGGGACGTACATATGTTGAACTGCTTGCAGGTCTCCGGTAAGTTGAACGGTTTTCGTTTTGGCTCTGGTTCTGTACAGCACTCCTTGTCTGGTATGTACCGGTGTTTCTGTTGTAGCTGGTACCGGACACAGGGCGGGAATAGGTCGGTGTTCTCACAACTACTGATGAAGCTTCCTGACCCGACTGTTCCTCATCAGGCCTCGTCCTTCTTGTAGTAGTAGTGGTGGTACCGGTCGACCTGGTTGTGGTCCCGGCCTGACGGGTACTTGTACCGGTCCGGCTTGTTCCGGTTGTAGTGCCGACCTGGCGGGTACTTGTACCTGTCCGGCTTGTTCCGGTTGTAGTGCCTACCTGACGGGTGCTGGTACCGGTACGGCTTGTTCCGGTTGTGGTACCTACCTGACGGGTGCTTGTACCTGTTCGGGTTGTAGTGCCTACCTGGCGGGTACTTGTGGTACCTGCGCGTGTAACAGAACCGGCAGTACTCCTGGTGCCGGAAGTTGTTCCGGTGCGTGTAACACTTGTACCCCTGGCAGCAGCATCACCCCTTGAAATACTTCTTGTTGCATCAGCAGAAGTGGTGCTTACACGGCGTCCTTCGGAATCTCTCACACCAAGGTTGTGGGCAGTAGAACCTGCCTGTCCCCTGTAAGAGGATGTTGTCCTTCTCTGTCCCTGATGATAGTTCGCATAGCTTCTCGTTCCGCCATATCCTGCCCATCCCCAGTAGGGACTTCCGTGGCCGTAGTGACCCCAGTGACTGTATCCGTAATAACCATGGTAACCGTAGTAGCCCCAGTGGCTCCAGGGTGAGTAATACGGTCCTGGCAAATATCCCCAGTGGAGACCTGTATAATACCATGGCCTGCCGTAGTAGAACGACATACCGAAATGTCTGCGGTTAAGCCTGTGCCAGTAATAGCTTGTGTAAAACGGGTCATAATAGCCGCCCCAGTAATAGTCGTAATGGAACCTCCTGAAACGGGTTGCCCAGTAATAGTCATAGTAAGGATCTGTATATATATGCCTGTGAACCACCGTTGTTTTTGTCTGCTCAACTCTTTCCTGTTCGGCATATTCGGTGTCATCATAATAATACTCGTAGTATTCCTGTTCAGGCTCCTGAACGGTTGCGGTTTCTTCCGTTATTACAACAGTTTCTCTGCCGGGAGTGTAGTACAGGTCGTCATAACCTGAAGTGAGGTAAACTCCGGAAGAACAGCCTCCTGTAATAATCAGGAAAAGGGTCAGTAATGTCAAATTTGTTTTCATGATAGCCTCCCGATTGTTTTTTTAATTTTTATTTTGCTTAATTTGCAACTGTTTTAACACTTCTTAACTTCATAAAAGTAATAACAAAAATTATACCAATAACATATTATGGCAAAAGTTTTAACCGGTAAAGAGGAAAATTATGCACAATGGTACAACGATCTGGTAATTAAAGCGGATCTTGCGGAAAATTCAGCTGTACGCGGCTGCATGGTTATAAAGCCATACGGTTACGCTATATGGGAAAAGATCCAGTCTGTTCTGGACGGGATGTTCAAGGCCACAGGCCATTCCAACGCCTATTTCCCCCTTTTTATTCCAAAGTCCTTCTTCAGCAGGGAAGCCGATCATGTCGAAGGTTTTGCCAAAGAGTGTGCTGTGGTAACTCATTACAGGCTTAAGAATTCGCCGGACGGGAAAGGCATAATTGTTGATGAAGATGCAAAACTTGAAGAAGAGCTTATAGTCAGGCCAACTTCCGAAACTATTATATGGAACACTTATAAAAACTGGATACAATCCTACAGGGATCTTCCCATTCTAATAAATCAGTGGGCTAATGTGGTAAGGTGGGAAATGCGCACCAGGCTCTTTCTGAGAACCACCGAATTTCTCTGGCAGGAAGGGCATACAGCTCATGCTACGAGGGAAGAGGCTATTGAGGAAACTTTAAGAATGATAAATGTCTATGGCGAATTTGCTCAAAAATGGATGGCATTGCCGGTTGAAAAAGGAACCAAATCACCCAGCGAAAGATTCGCCGGTGCAATTGAAAGTTATGCAATTGAAGCACTTATGCAGGATGGAAAAGCTTTGCAGGCAGGTACATCTCATTTCCTTGGCCAGAATTTCGCCAAAGCCTTCGATGTAATGTTCACAAACAAAGAAGGAAAGCTTGACCATGTGTGGGCAACATCCTGGGGAGTATCCACCAGACTGATGGGAGCGCTCATAATGGCGCATTCCGACAATAACGGACTGGTTCTGCCGCCCAAACTGGCTCCCCTGCAAGTTGTTATAGTGCCAATATACAAAAAACAGCCTGAGCTTGAAAAGATCTCCGCAAAAGCGGAGCAGATCAAAAAAAGTCTTGAGGAAAAAGGGATCTCAGTAAAATATGATGACCGTGACACTCACAAACCGGGATGGAAATTTGCAGATTACGAACTTAAAGGTGTTCCTGTAAGACTGGCCATCGGGCCGCGGGACATTGAAAACAACACAGTTGAGCTTGCAAGGAGGGACACCCTGGAAAAGGATACATACCCCGTTGCAGGGATAGGAGATATGGTAACAGGACTGCTTGAAAAGATACAGGAAAATATATACCGCAAAGCTCTTAAATTCAAGGAGAAAAACACATTCAAGGCAGACACATACGAAGAGTTTTGTGATATAATAAACAACAGGGGTGGGTTCGTTCTGGCACACTGGGACGGCACAGCCGAAACCGAAGAGAAAATTAAAAACGACACAAAGGCTACTATCCGATGCATACCGTTAAACGGAAAAGAGGAGAAGGGAAAGTGCATTGTTACGGGAAAGCCCTCTTCCCAAAGGGTAATTTTTGCAAGAGCTTATTAACTTTCAAATTCACCATTCATGAGGCCTGAAAAGCAGAAAGAACAAATTATAAAAACTTTAGGTGAAAAGGGATCCATTAAACAGACTGTATATGACAAGACCCTGGATGTCTTTGATATGTTTAAAAACACGCTTCATGAAATCTCGGTTGATTACAACTCATCGCTAAAGGCGGCCGACAAGAGGGTTTATATTGAATACAGGGACAGGGGAAAGTTCGAAGCTGAACTGAAGATCGCAGGAGACATGCTGATTTTCAGTATGCATTCAAATATTTTTGAATTCGACAGGGAGCATAGTGTCTGGAAACTTCCTTATGTAAAGGAAGACAAAACAAAAAGTTATTGCGGGATAATTAATGTATACAACTTTCTTTCCGATTCTTTCAAATACAACCGGACAGACGACCTTGGCTATCTGATAGCACGAATATTTGTAAACAGGGACGTCAGTTTTTTTGTAGAGGGGAAGCGGCAGGGGAGATTCGGCTGTAAAATTTTCGGTAATGAATTTGTCACAAAAGAAGCCCTGAAAGAGATCGTAAACAACTCTATTATCTATTCACTTGAATTCGACCTGCTGGTACCGCCATACGACAATGTAAAGATCGCCTCTGTAGCCCAGATGAACAAGAAATTTGAAAGTTCAAAAATGCAAACCGGTAAAAGGCTTGGTTTTTTATTCAATTCAGATGATGTACTTGATGAGCACCGGGATTAAGAGGGTCAGAGAGGTCAAGCGGCAGTATGTTCATGTGCAAAAAGAGGCATAAATAATATTAGCCAGTATAATAATTTACCAAATATCCTGAAGTCATGAAGAAATCATTGATCTGTTTGTCTTTTCTCTTAATTTTTCAGCTTTCCTCTTTTGCAGAAGAAAACAATGCCTTTTTTATTTCTGACCCCGCAATATCGCCTGACGGTAAAACGATAGTTTTCAGTTATGAAAACAACCTGTGGAAATTACCTGCTGAGGGTGGAACAGCCTACAGGCTGACATCCATGCAAGGCAGGGAATTCCTGCCAGGATTTTCACCGGACGGTAAATGGATTGCATTTTCCGCTTCTGTTGACAACACCACCAACATCTATATCGTTCCTGCTGAAGGAGGTGAAATAACCCAGCTTACCTGGCATGACGCAAATGACCATGTAGATTCCTGGTCGTGGGATTCCAGATATATTTATTTTTCCTCTTCACGCTACAATATGTACAGTGCCTATAAAGTGGCGGTTGATGGCGGAACACCGGTGCGTCTGTTCGGGCATTACTTCAACACACCACACCATATAGCGGAGCATCCCCAAACCAATGCGCTTTATTTTACTGAATCATGGGAAAGCTTCCGTTTCCCGCAAAGAAAAAGATACAGAGGTGCTCATGCACCGCAAATCAAGTCATACAACCCGGTAACAGAAGATTTCACAGTACATACAGAATATGAAGGAAAAGATATGTGGCCGGCAATTTCTGCCGCGGGAGCTGTTTATTTTGCATCAGACGAAGCCAATGAAGAGTATAACCTGTATACTTTTGAAAACGGGGTTAAAAAGCAGTTAACCTCATTTGAAACTTCGATCGGAAGGCCGCAGGTAAGTGCCAACGGTGAAAAAATTGTATTCGTGAAGGATTACAGGCTGCATCTGTATGATGTTTCAAGCGGCACGACCACTGCTCCGGATGTTAAGTTATATCAACAGAATTTCCTTGACCTTAAAAGGAGTTTCAATGTAAGCGGGCGTATCACATCATTTGACGTTTCGCCGGACAATAAAAAGATCGCATTTGTATCAAGGGGGGAACTGTTTGTTGCTTCAGCCGACGGTAAAATTGTTAACAAATTGAAAACAGAACCTTCCGAAAGGGTGATCGAGGTGAAATGGATGAAAGATAGCCGGAACCTTATATACAGCAGAACGGCGAACGGATGGCCAAACTGGTTTACAATAAGTGCAGACGGAAATGGTGGTGAAATGCAGATCACAGATGAAGAAATGAACAACCGGCAGCTTGCACTAAACAATGAGAGAACAAAAGGCGTATATCTTGCAGGCCGCAATTTTGTGAAGGTAATCAATATGGAGACAATGGAGTCGGATATAATAGCAGATGACGAGCTTTGGGGCTTCCAGAACTGCACCCCCGGATTTTCACCGGACGGTGAATATGTTATATACACAGCAAGGCGGAATTTTGAGCTGGATATATTCATACACCACCTCTCCTCTGAAAAAACAATGAACATCACCGGCACATTTGTAACACAAAGACAGCCTTTCTGGTCTCCATGCGGAAAATATATTTACTTTACATCAAACAGGTACGGCCCTTCATGGCCAAGGGGTGTAAGAAACAGCACAATGTACCGGCTGCCCCTTCACCGTTTCAGCAGGGAATTCAAATCGGCTGAGTTTGAAAAGCTTTTTGAGCAAGAGGTTGAAAGTGAAGGTTCACCTGATATCATTATAGATGCAACCGACCTGATAGAAAGATGGGAAACCATCCCGGTAAGCGGAGGCCAGCAGTTCAGTCCGTATGTAATTGAAAACAACAACGAAACCACTCTACTGTTTGCATCAGATCATGACAAGGGTCAGACTGCACTTTGGAAAAGAGTCTTTAAACCTTTTGAGTCTCCTGCCACGGAAAGAATTGCAGGTCCCAATCCAGGAAGGGAGCTTAGAATATCTCAAAACGGGAACAATCTTTATATTCTTGCAGGTGGTGACATACACAAAATTAACCTTCAGAGAAACTCCCTTGAAAAAATAGACATAAGCCACAATTTTTCAAGAAACCTTCGAAATGAGTTCGGCCAGATGTTTTATGAAACATGGGCGACAATTGCAGAAAATTTTTATGACAAGGACTTTCACGGAGTTGACTGGGAAGGGATCAAAAAGCAATACGAAATACTGCTGCCTCACATTCGCCAGCGGGAAGATCTCAGGCGACTGCTGAATGACATGCTTGGAGAGCTTAACTCGTCACATATGGGTTTTTCATCCAGGGGACAGGAAGAGAGCACATATTTCTCTTCGCGTACCGTTTTTCCGGGTGTTCTTTTCAGCAATACCGAACCCTACAGGGTGAAAAGAATTGTAAGAAACTCAAATCTTGACCTCACTGAAACCCACGTAAAGGAGGGAGATCTGCTTGTGGCTGTTGACGGCAATAGAGTCGACCACAACAGGAACAGGGAATACTATTTCTCCTTCCCCGCCTTGCCGGATGAGCTTACACTAACTTTCAGCAGGGAGGGAGAGGAATTTTCCGTTCACATCCACCCGCACACTACCGGACAGCTCAGCACTATGCTTTATGACGAGTGGATAGCTGACAACCGTAAATATGTGGATGAAAAAAGCGATAAAAGGATTGCCTATGTGCACATGAAGAATATGTCTGCGCAAGCTCTCAACCAGTTCATTATAGACATGACTTCAATTGCTGAACGGCGGGACGCACTTATACTTGATCTCAGATACAACAGAGGGGGGAATGTACACGATGATGTGCTGAACTTTCTTTCACAGCGCCCCTATCTTAAATGGCAGTTCAGGGAAGGTGAAATGTCATCCCAGCCCAATTTTGCACCTGCCGGCAAGCCAATTATACTGCTGATAAATGAAAGAAGCCTTAGTGATGCTGAAATGACAGCTGCAGGCTTCAAGGAACTTGGTCTTGGAACGGTTATGGGTACCGAAACTTACAGGTGGATCATATTTACCTCCGGCAGAACACTGGTTGACGGCTCTTCATGCAGACTTCCGGCCTGGGGGTGTTATACACTTGACGGGGAAAATCTGGAAATGACCGGCGTTGCCCCTGATATTCATGTTGGAATGGATTTCGATGACCGCCTCAGTGGACGGGAACCACAACTTGATATGGCAATTGATGAGTTATTGAGGAAACTGGAAACCCGTCCCGCTAACTAGTAGGTTATTCCGGTTAAACCGGTATTATATCCCGCACCATTTTACAAGGTGGCGGGTTTCATGAAAATGATTAATCCTGCCGTACAGGAAATCATTTAACCTGTCCTGTCCGGGATAGCACATCATGGGATGCATTGATAAAAGACTGTTTTTCAGATTCAGGTGTGAAACAGCTTTTTGGGCATGGTTGCCCCAAAGAAGCCAGACAATTTTTTCATCTCTGCCAGATATATACTCAAGTAGCCTGGCTGTAAAAGGATGCCATAATGAAGACTGGCTTCCCGGCTTGCCGGTTTCACATGTAAATGCAGTATTGAGCAGCAGAACACCCTGTGACTCCCAGGAAGAGAAAAGAGTGTCGGGTGGAAACAAGGGGAATTCGGGATCATTTACAGCATTCCGGAAAGGTTTGACTGATCCTTTGTAAGAGCTGTATATTGCACGGACTATGTTTTTCAGCGAAACGTTCCTGAAAGGTGAGTTCCACGACCGCAGGCCACCCACTTCAAAGGCTCTTCCAGTTGCAACACCTTTGGCCGGATAGGGGTCCTGACCGAGAATAAGCACTTTCATTTCATCAAGGGGCAGTGTAAGAAACCTGAGAACACGCCCGGGCGGGGGAGTAAAACCGGCACCTGTTGCAATTGATTCTGCCCTTGCAAGATGCTCTCTGACAGAAGAATCTGACAGAAATTGGTTCCATGACGGGTGGACTTTATTGTCCAGCGAACTAATAAAATGTGAATATTGATTCACTCTGTTAAGAATTTAAATAATAAATGGCAAAAATAGCAGTTTTTATATTCAGTTTACAATACCTGCCCGGAAGGGTTAAATAGAAAGTTCGGGAAAGCAGAAAGAAAAATAGTGTATTGCTGATGCAGAAAAAATTCAGGATAGTTTCCGGGTACATCCCTACAGGCGATCAGCCCGATGCAATAAAAAAGTTAACAGAAGGGGTTCACCTTGGCAAGAAGCACCAGACACTTCTCGGTGTAACCGGATCGGGAAAAACATTTACAATAGCCAATGTAATTGAGAGTGTTCAACGCCCCACACTCGTACTGAGCCACAACAAAACACTTGCAGCACAGCTATTCAGCGAATTCAAGCATTTCTTCCCGGACAATGCAATTGAATACTTTGTATCCTATTATGATTATTACCAGCCCGAAGCATACCTGCCTGCAAGCGACACATATATAGAAAAAGATCTTTCAATAAACGAAGAAATTGAGAAGCTCAGACTAAGTGCAACTTCAACACTTCTTTCCGGACGGAGAGATGTGATAGTGGTCTCCTCGGTCTCCTGCCTTTATGGTATCGGAAACCCGGATGATTTCCACAGCAATGTAATATCGCTTCAGAGAGGCCGGATCACCGGCCGGAACAAATTGCTGCACAGTCTTGTGGACAGTCTGTACTCACGGAGCGAAGAAGAGTTCAGGCGGGGAAACTTCAGGGTAAGGGGTGACACGGTAGATGTTTTCCTCGCATATGGAGACATTGCCTGCCGGATAATCTTTTGGGGAGAAGAAATTGAAGAACTTGAAACATTTGATCCCGCTACCGGTGAAATAATCAGTAGTCTGGATGAAATAACAATATATCCTGCCAATATTTTTATCACCACCAAAGAGAGGATGAAAAAGGCTGTCACACAAATCCAGGATGACATGGTAAAGCAGGTAAGTTTTTTCAGGGAGTCCGGAAGGGAGCTTGAGGCAAACCGTTTGCTCCAAAAGGTTGAATACGATCTGGAAATGATACGGGAACTTGGATACTGTTCAGGAATAGAAAATTATTCCCGCTATTTTGACGGAAGAAGTCCGGGTTCACGCCCTTTCTGCCTGCTGGACTATTTTCCTGATGACTATTTAATGGTAATTGACGAAAGTCACGTTACCATACCGCAGGTAAGAGCTATGTACGGTGGAGATTATTCAAGGAAAAAAACACTTGTTGAATACGGGTTCAGGCTTCCCGCTGCAATTGACAACAGGCCTCTTAAATTTGAAGAGTTTGAAGCACTGTCCGCTCAAACAATTTTTATGAGCGCTACGCCTGCGGAATATGAAGAAGATAAATGCGGGGGGGAGACTGTGGAGCAGATCATAAGGCCTACAGGACTACTGGAGCCATATGTTGAGGTAAGGCAAAGCAAAAATCAAATTGACGATCTTATCGGCGAGATAAACAAGTGTGCAGAGCTAGGTGAAAGAGCGCTTGTTACAACACTGACGAAAAGAATGGCCGAAGAACTTACAAAATACCTTGACAAACTGAACATCAGGTGCCGGTACATTCACTCAGATATTGGCACCATTGAAAGAATAGAAATAATGGACGGTTTAAGGCAGGGGAAATTTGATGTTCTTATAGGGGTTAACCTTCTAAGGGAAGGACTTGACCTGCCGGAGGTTTCCCTTGTAGCCATCCTGGATGCGGACAGGGAAGGGTTTCTGCGCTCCGCACGATCACTTACACAGACTTCAGGAAGGGCTGCCAGACACATAAAAGGCAGGGTCATTATGTATGCCGATGTTATAACAGAATCGATGCGTAAAGCTATAGATAATACCCACAGCCGCAGAAAAAAACAGCTGGAATATAACAGAAAGCACAACATCACCCCCACACCCATTAAATCATCCAGAAAATCAATTCTTTACACTGAACCTGTGGAAACAAACAGCGAGGGTGCAAATATTGCAGCCGACCCGGTTATTCAGTATATGAGCAGTGAGGAGCTTAAAAAAGCATTTGATAAAACCAGGAAAAACATGGAACAGGCTGCATCAGAATTAAACTTCAAAGAAGCCGCAAGATACAGGGATGAACTTGCTGAAATGGAAAAAATGCTTAATAAAAACAAATAGTTTTGATAAAATAAACCGTAATACTTTTTTTGATAAACGGAATAGTGATTTTTTTATTTACAGAAAATTATTATTAGCTTAGTGAAATAATTGTAAAACTATATTTATATTTAAAGTTTACTGCAAATAACCAAATTGAAAGAAAATCTATTTCGATCTGAGATATAAATGGAAAAACTTGCCATTAAAGGTGATAAAAAAACACCTACTGTAACACTCGATCCTGACAATTGCAGACTGCATTTCGAGGGCAGATCAATTCCGGAGGATACTGTCAAGTTCTATGAGCCTATTTTGAAATGGCTTGAAAAGTATACCCGTAACGAAAGGAATGACCCGACCGATCTGCATGTGAATCTTGAATATTTCAATACCAGCACTTCCCGTTATCTCTTCGGTATTTTCAAGAAACTTGAAACTTATCACAATGCGGGTAATCCTGTAACAATCCACTGGTATTACGAAAAAGACGACCTGGAAATGCTTGAGTCAGGTGAAGATTATGCTTCTATACTTAAAGTGCCTTTCAAAATGGTGCCGGTTCCCGTCAGGGAATAGACCGTAGCCTTTTTAATCTTTGAAGCTTATCAGTTAAAAATAAAGACCCGGGCAATACATAAATATCCCCGGGTCTTTTCTTTAAAACTGTTTCAACGAATCAGAAGCTTTTTCTTACCACGCCTCCTTTAGCGCTGTCTACCTTTATAGTATAATTTCTTCCTCCGTCAACTATCCACCTTACTGTTACATGCCCATTCCCGGGAATATTCTCAACCTCGATTACTGAAGGGTTCTTCTTCTGTTCCTCAACTATATTCAGATCGGGATTGTGCACCCTCATAGCAGCAAGAACTTCACCTCCTTCAATTGAAATATAGTTGGGGCGTTCAATATTGTATCTCAAATCAATACCGGAATGTGTAGGGATAATCCTGCTGTTTGCAATCACAGCGGTAATCTCCTTCTGCCCCCTGCCCAGTTCTTTCACCTGAACATCGTGAATATCAAGCTGGGGGGTATGATAAGCATGGAAAAGGGTAAAAGCCATATTCCTGTGAGCATCTGTTTCAAGAAGGAATCCCGGATGGAGCCTTCCGAAGTTTTTCTTGAAACCACCGATTTCAATTTTCCCGAACTGCGGATGGTCATACTCTTCCCATGGAACAAAAGCATCTTCGAAAAGAAGATAGCGGTCAAACAGGTAAGGTGCTTTCCGAGCCTCTTCCCTGTCTTCGTAGTGCTCGTAAAAGTACATGTACCTTGTAAACAACTCATTGGTAAATGTATAAATACCCCTTCCAAAATGAAACCAGTCTATTTGTCCGCCATAAACAGAGTATAAGTCCTGGAAAAGTATCAGGTATCTGTATCCCGGTAGCAACTTGTCCCCAAGCTCTCCCAGGGCATCATACACATTCCTGTCCATGAAGGTGTATTTCTGCTCATCCTCCCTGATTCCGGGCCCCCTTAATATCATCCCTCCCATATTATGGTATGTCTGCGCTCCTGCAATATTGGGGTGTGCAATAACGAAATCCCTCACTGCCCTGTTTTCAGGCAAAGCAAAGGGGTAATGGTATGCCCCGCGTTGCACGTGATCAGGCTGCCAGTTCCAGCCCCAGTCACGATTAGGATCGTATCTGCCAACTCCGTCGGAATTAACCCGGCCGTCATGATTCCTGTCGATGCCTTCCTGTCCAAGCAACTCAAATTCACCCTGCTCACCCGGTCCTACCCGCACCATTCTCCTGGGATCTTCCGGGCATTCCCTGAACTGACCCAAAGGGTTACGCCTTCTCATCTGTGTTATATGGCCGTCATTATTCAGGTCGTCATAAGGATCATTTGCTGCAATACCGTCTCCGCTGTCATCAAGGGGTATTGTTCCGCTTCTGGGTGAACTGCCGGTATTAGGGTTGTAAATGTAATCTTCCCGTCCGTCAGGATTAATTGTTGGTGCTATATAGAACACCTTTTCATCAAGCAGATTTGTTATGAAATCGTTCTGACCGTAGCTTTCGAGAAGGTACCAGGCAGTATAAAGAGATATTTCGGTTCCCTGTATCTCATTTGCGTGTATATTGGCATCTATCCAGAATCCTGGTTTTTCATGATGCGGCTTGTTTTCAAAATTTGTAATCGTCAGCAGCCATATTTCGCGTCCTTCATATGATTCACCTATGGACTCCAGTGTTGCAAGTGAGGGATGTGCTTCTGCAAGCTTTTGGGATATTGCGGTTACACCGTCAAAATCGTAATAACGGTTCCAGTGAATCTCAACTTTGGGAGTTGCCGGAGTGCCAGCTGCTTTGAATATCTGGTCGACCGACTGGCCTGAAACAGGTTTTGAAAAGATAATCAAAACAAAAAGCAGCAACTTTATTTTGAAAATACTACTATTTAAATTCATTATATCTGGTTTAAAGGTTGATTTCTATTTTTTTGAACCCGGTACTCTCTGCACCGGCTCTTATATTTACGCTTCCTCTGCCTTTTACAAGCCAGCTGCATTCAATTTTGCCTTTCCCTTCAATCTGGTCAAGCACCTCGACTCTTTTACCGCTAACCAGTTCCTGACCATCATCCGGATCAAAGTTGATTACAGTCTTCTGCACCCATCTTATCCGCTGTCCAAGTTCCGTAACTGTGGGGAAAACACCCTCGTTGAAAATATCAACCGTTATACGGTTAAGATCCCTTCCAAGGTTTTCTGTCCTGATATTCACTATGTCAATCGCCGGCCTCATTTTTGCCAGCTCAATCAGAAACCGGTAATGTTCGCCCGCTGAACTTAGAACGTATTCATATGGAGGGTTTTTCATTACAAAAGGAGCTATTCCACCCACTTCTGTTTTTCTTTCGGGAAATTCAGGATATTCAAACTCCTGCCACGGCACAAAAACATTTTCAAGACCTTCACTTTCAGCCCATCTGAGAAAATTAACCTCAGGATTACTGCTTCCACCGTCAGTCTTCGGAACCCACCACCCGGGGGTGCTGAAGCTGAATCTTCCGTAGTGAAAATAAGCCCATTGAAAAAAGTCACCATTGCTCCCGCTGTTCGCCGATGAGACGCCTGCGGTTACAAGGTTGTTATACATATTGGAAACCATGCTGTTAACCCTGGCATCTTTCTGAAGTATACCCTCAACCATTCTGCCCGAAGCAGCCCTTTCATTGTAACTGAGAGGGGCTGTAAGATTATCTGCCGGCCCGAAGCCTACGACTGCAAAAACATTTTTTGCATTGAACAAAAAATCGGCTGCAGCCCTCGATTCAGTTTCTGATACAGCATGGTGACCTGCCCCGGGTGAAAATTCGGGGTATTGAAACGTAAAATTCCTGTTAAAATCGACCATCCCTTCCCTGTGCAAATTGAACAGGTCATAAAGTTCTTCGTCAACACCTTCGGAGAAGAGTTTGTATTTTCCGGTCTCCCCTTTCTCAAACGAAGCCCTGATCATTATCCTTTCATCATCGGGATGGGTGATCCATTCACCTGAAGGATCCTCAACACGCATCAGCGTTATCATATTATCTCCATTCAGGTCGGTATAAGGATCCCTGGAAAGTCGCGGTTCCCTTTCAACGGAGTTTTGAGGATAGGCGTTGCCTGTACGTTCATACCGGAGGGGAGCAAAGAACTGAGCCCTGGCATCAGGGTTCATATCGGGAAAAACATAGAATGAAGTTTCTGAAAGAAGCTTTTTCACTTCTTCCCCGCGGGAATTCGCAAGGATTTCCTCGGCAAATAAAAGTGCAAGTTCGGTTCCGACAGGATATTCACCTGAAATTCCTCCAACAACAGCAACTGCCGGGCGGTTTTCAAGGTCGCCCGACCCGATAGACAGCAGCCAGATATCCTTTCCTCCATCAGTTTGGGCAAGTGATCTCACATTCACCAGTGAAGGATACTCCTTTTCCAGACTGCTCAAACGGGCAGACAGGTTTTTGTGGTCGGTATAGCCCTCCTGTCCGGATAGACTTAATAACGGAAAAATTGCCGTCAGCAGGATAAAGACGGCGCGAACATAAAATTTTTGCATTAGGTTAATTTTTTGATAAAAAATAGATTAATAGTTTCTTATGCGCCAGGCAAAAAAATGAATTGATTTTCCTTCTTCCTGTAAAGCAAATTTTGCTGGCATTACCCTTTACAGAAGGGGGATGTTAGTGATTGAATATTATCAGACTTCTAATATAATATAAAAAATTAAAAAAATTTCAGAAGTGAGGGGGATTTGTTACCCCAGGTAAGTTTTAAGCAGTTTGCTTCTGGATGTGTGCCCGAGGCGCCTTATTGCCTTTTCCTTGATCTGTCTTACTCTCTCCCTTGTAAGACCAAACCGGTCACCTATCTCTTCAAGTGTCATCTCCCTTACCCCTATTCCGAAAAAGTTCCTTATTATATCCCGCTCCCTTTCAGTTAAAGTTGACAATGCTCGGTCGATCTCCTTTGAAAGAGACTCGTTTAGCAAAGTTCCGTCTGCTTTTGGCGAATCTTTGTTTACCAATACATCAAGCAGGCTGTTCTCTTCATTATCTTTAAAAGGTGCGTCTACAGATATATGCCTCCCCGATATGTGAAGGGTATCAGCTACCTTTTCACTTGTCAGTTCAAGTATTTCGGCAAGTTCATCAGAAGAAGGAGTGCGTTCGAATTCCTGTTCAAATTTTGCAAATGCCTTGTTGATCTTGTTCAGTGAGCCAACCTGGTTAAGCGGAAGGCGAACTATTCTCGATTGTTCTGCAAGAGCCTGCATAATTGATTGTCTTATCCACCAGACTGCATAGGAAATAAATTTGAAACCCCTTGTTTCATCGAATTTTTCAGCTGCCTTGATCAGTCCCAGATTACCTTCATTTATAAGGTCGGGCAAACTCAGTCCCTGATTCTGATACTGTTTTGCTACAGAAACCACAAACCTCAGATTAGCCCTTGTCAGTTTATCCAGGGCAGCATGATCTCCTTTCTTTATCCTTTGTGCAAGCTCAACCTCCTCCTCAACTGTAATCATCTCTTCCCTGCCTATCTCCTGCAGGTATTTCTCCAGTGATTCGCTGTCCCGGTTGGTAATTGATTTTGTAATTTTTAACTGTCTCATTCTTTTAAAAAAGTTCCTTCAAATGTAAATAAAATTTTTCATCAATAATTACACAAGGTAAGAGGAAAAAATTTTATTGGTAAGCAAAGCGGTTAATTCTGTAAGTAAAATAAATTTGCCCGGCGCAATCGAGTAGGAGGAAAATAAAATAGTTTTCCTCCTATTTTATTTTCCGACCTCTCACACCACCGTACGTACGGTTCTCGTATACGGCGGTTCCTTATTTCACAACTCTTACCGCTTCA
>SLCF01000079.1 GCA_007125955.1 Bacteroidales bacterium
TGCCATTTTATCTTTTTGGTGTAAACGATGTTGTGTTACAAGATGTCAAAGAACTGTAAACGATGTATGCTATTTCTAAACGCTTAGAAAGTGTAAACGATGTTGTGCTATACGACAATTAGTTGTTAAATAACATAAGGTAAACCACAATTGTTAAAATAAGTTCGGGTTGCTGTAATTTTTTTTGAGTTTCTCCCTTTACAGGAATTGCCTGAGTTTTGTATGTAGCTGTAGTTTAAAATTGCTTCAGGCAAAGAGCGCATACACTAAACTATATATAAAAATATTTGTTTATATGTAAGTTCTGTATTTGGTTTAAATAAAAATGTTATGGAGGATATCGGTATGAAAAGGTTTTTGATCGAAGTTCCCCATGGTGAGAGCAAAAAAGAGTGCCAGAAAGCTATCCGGATTTTTATGGAGACCGGCTCTCATTTTCTGAGTAAAGCAGACTGGGGCTGCGCAGACGGTGAGCATAAAGCATGGATCATAGTAGAGGTTCCCGGAAAAGCGGAAGCCCGGAATATTTTACCGTCATTATACCGGTCAGATGCAAAAATTATTGAACTTAACACCTTTGCCGAAGATGTCGGTGATCCGGGACGGTTTCACAAGAAATAACATCATATTTTACAGGGGTTAAACCAGATTTTCAGCTATTACCTCATTTTCATTGCAATATGGGTATTGGGTTTCTATGCAATGCAGCACCCTGTTAATATCAGGTTCTGATATTATTTACCCGGTGACAATTTCCTCAACGCGTCCTGCCACCTCTACTGCTGCGTTTCGTGCACGCCCCTGATAGAGGGATTTGCCAGATTTCGCATCGGCCAGGTTAATCTCAAGTTTAGACAACATGCTTTCTTCTATTCTGCCGCCCATATCCCCCTTCAAAGGGGAAGCAAGAGAAGTTGCTGTATCGCGTTCAACAATTATATCAAGAAGATAACTTTTATTTCCAAGAGTTATTTCCACTTTTTCTTTTCCGGCCTTCACTTTCTTAAGTTCGGATCCATTATATGTTGTGAACTTTATAAGTTTGTCCTTCAGCCAGAACCCTGAAATAAAACCGACAAAAGAACTCCTGAGCCAGGGGATTTTGGCAACCGATGCCTTGACGGAAATTCCCGGCTCATCGAAATGATTTGTCTGAAGCCAGATGTAACCTTCGGGGAATGAGCTGCCCCAGTCCTTTTCAATATATCCCCTTCCTCCCCCGAAATCAACAGGTGCTCCATTGAATTCAAGCTTGCCGGTTATAGAATGATCCATGCTTACAATCCCGTGATAACATTCCATAAATGGCACAAAAGAATAGGGTCCCATTATGCCGGGAGAATACCAGGGCTTGGGCCACGGCACATTGCCGGAAAAACAAAGCTTCCCTTTAATTTCAGGCAGGTCAAGGGTGATTGAGTCTTCTGAGAAATGATTGTTTTCGATTGAAACATGAAATCTGTTCCCGGAAGCTATGAAGCTGTCATATTCGAATTTATGGTATTCGGCAGTCTTCTTTCTTCCGTCAAGAACCTGTATAAATGCATGGCGGGAACCGTTTTTATCCATTGCAACCCCGGGAATAATTGCCAGGGCAGTGGTTTCCTCCCTGTTGAGAACTTTAAAATACCACCCTTCGAAATAGTTGCGTTTCTTTCCCCAGCCCTGAAAATTCTCAGGATTGAACAATGATCTTATCTTATTTTTCAACATATCTTAAAAGGTGATATTACATCTGAATATATTATCCTGTTTTGTCTTCTTCCCCTTTAATTACAGAGTATTTTGCTGTTGTGATGAATTATTATAAATATAGTTTAACCTGTAAAACAAAGTTATGAAAATAATTTACATACTTGTTAAACTATAGTACCGGTTCAGTTGACAATTATTCATCAATATATCGAAAAAATATCAAGGCAGAACAATTCTGCCACTCTTCCAATGTAATTAAATTGAATTTTGTACTTAAAAACTATTAATGTATATTAGTATAATTTGATACACGGTTTTTTCGTGCTCTCTGATAAAAGGAGTAAACCGGAAACCAATATAATCAATAAAACCAGTTATTATGAAAATAATAGGATTAGTTTTAATTATCATCGGTCTTATAGGTACCGTATATTTTGGCATCCAGGCAATTGATCAGTCTGAAACCGTTAGCGCATTTGGTGTAGATGTAGCAGTGACTACGGCTAACTGGACACCTGTAATTATAAGTGGCGTTATTCTGGTTATCGGAATAATTTTTACTGTTATGAAAAAGAGGTAAAACAATCTAAAGAGATATTTAAGTATACTTATTATACTGCCCATAAGGAATATACAAATTCCTCTTTAAACAATTGCTTCCGGTTCCGCCCGGCCGGAAGAGCGGTGCAGTAGAGGCTGAATAGCACTGCAAAATATATTTTTCCATTATTCCGGACGTTTGATTATTTCGGCTTCACGATGCCCGTAGGGAAGAGAGCCTCCTTCATTCTCTTTTAGCTTCTTCCAGGCTTTTGCTATTATGATCTCATCCACATCGTCTTTATCACAGGGTACTTCAACCACATACTCTTCCATTGCATATGTGGAAATAAAGAGTTTCACGATCGCTTTTGCCATGACTGAACTTTTTTATATTCCGGGATACTTTTCATTTAAACCATTAAAGTTAATTTATGTTATTCAAAAATAGCCGTTTTTTTCAAAAAAGGTGCCTGGTTTCTTTTTTTGAAGGAGCAAGAGCGATATCTTTATTAACAGGTATTTGGAGCAATATGTAAGTTGACTGTTGCTGCAAAATACTAATGGCCTTTCCGGAACATACAGACCTGTACTTTTTCCAGTTTGGAAAGTTTGCTCCTGTAAAACGGTTTGCAAAAGTGGCATATTTGTTACTTTTGTATGCTTTTTGCGAAAGGCTTACCGGCTTTTAATTGTTACCGGTTTTGAGTAATTTTAAACTGAAATGCACTTTTATAATTATGACAGTAATAGGGGATAAACTCTACAAAAGAATACGAAATTTTCCGTTCTCGCCGGTGAGGTGGCCCTTTTACTATGGATGGTTCATAATTTTTGCAGGGATTGTGGGGATTCTGATGAGTGTCCCCGGGCAGACAATCGGTGTGTCGGTATTCACCGATCATCTTATAGATGACCTGCATATAGGCAGGGTAAACCTCAGCCTTGCCTATATGGCGGGAACCGTTATAAGCGGGTTCTGCATTCCCTATGCCGGGAAATTGTATGACCGCTACGGGGTGCGCCCGGTGGCAATCGTAAGCGGTTTTTTGATGGGTCTTACACTTACCTATCTTTCCAATATTGTAAGGTTGACATCAGGCGTTTCATCACTGTTGCATTTTGTTGATCCCGCTGTTGTGGTTTTTATACTGCTTACTGCCGGCTTTTTTTTGCTCCGCTTTCTGGGCCAGGGTGTTCTCACGATGATCTCGCGCAACATGGTTATGAAATGGTTCGACAGGCGCAGGGGGTTTGCCAATGCCATCATGGGAGTGAGTGTTTCATTCGGGTTTTCCTACTCACCCAGGGTGCTGGATATGCTTAACAACAATTTTTCATGGCAGGTAACCTGGCAGATACTGGGAATTGTGGCCGGGATAGGGTTTGTGTTGTTTGCATTCCTCTTTTTCAGGGACAATCCCGCAATGTACGGACTCTCTCAGGATGGCGGCAAACAAGCAAAGAGAAAGAGTGATGATACTTCTATAAAGGTGCTAAAGGATTACACCCTGAAAGAGGCACGGTCTACATATTCCTTTTGGATATTCAACCTTTCCCTTGCTCTTCATGCACTATACATCACTGCCTTTACATTTCATGTGGTCTCAATTTTCGAGGTGAGCGGTTATGACCACAGGGCAGCAATAAACATATTTTTCCCGTCAGCGGTGGTGGCGGTTTCCTTCCATTTTTTCGGGAGCTGGCTAACCGACTACCTTAAGCTGAAGTATTTTTTGCTTATCCACCTGTTAGGTATGCTGACCAGCATGACTGCAGTTCTTTTCCTTGAACAGTCGGATTATTTCAGGTGGATGCTGATTGCCGGCAATGGGATCATACAGGGGATGTTCGGTATTTTGTCCACTGTTACATGGCCGCGATTCTTCGGACTGAAACATCTGGGAGCCATTTCCGGATATTCTATGGGATGGCTGGTGGTTGCAAGTGCGGCCGGACCGTTCATCTTCAGTCTCTCATTCAGTATTACAGGCCAGTACATTGCTGCTTCCATTTTCTGCATCATTGCAGCTTTTATTTTGTTTGTTTTGGGTTTCAGGGCTGAGAATGTCAACCGGGCAGAGGAATGATTTTTTTACAATTGACGATTTAATGCTAATCAATAAACAGGTGTTTGAAAAATTTCTTGAACTGTAAGGTCTGTCTGCATGCATTTTCTATGCGGTGGCTATTAGTTTTTTTAAATTTTTATTTAACCGTACACCCTTTTTTCATATATTGTAATCAGTTATTTAATCGTCCACCTTATTTTTAACCAAATACCGGCATAATGAAAAGTATATTTATTAATCTGGCTCTTTTTCTCCTGATGCTTTCAGCGGGATTGAATGCCCAGCGTAAACCTTCGGTTTTTCCGGGAGCTTTGCCCGAAAGTCCCGGCAATGAGATGCATTTTGTTGTCAATGCCTCATATGATGAGGTAAAGGCTTTTTATGTGAAAGAGAACGGTAATCCCCGGCATGAGGAGGATGCAAGTGAAGCCGGTAAAAGGGCGTTTTTCCAGTATTATGCACGGATGCCCGATCCGGACGGGGTTTATATTGATTACAGAACCGGCCATAACAGGGCGGTAAGCAGGGTTTTTTCAGAGCTGAGGGGCCTTATGACCATTGGACATGTTTCCCAGGAAGAATTTAATGATTTGGAAAAAAAGTATATGCCTTTAAGAAACTATTTTTATCTGAAAAAGGAGAATGATGAAGGTGAGCTTATGGGGGAGGATGAAATTATATTTGAAAGTTACCGGAAGAAAATGGGAGGTGCAGCTGAAGAGGCCGATTACCAGGCAATGATGAAAAAAGGTCAGGAGCTTATGGCATCCGGAAGAATGGAGGAGGGAGTTGAACTTATGAAAAAAGCGCAGTTAGGTATGCTTGAAGGACTTCAGACAGCTGTAGGCGAAGAAGCGGTCGGGATCTGGATAGAATGTCTTGAGGAGATGGCTGCAAGTTCTTACCCTATAAGGCTTACAATTCATTACTTCCCCAACTGAACCAACTTTTAAATCACGGTTATTAGTGGAGTTATTTTCTCTCTAACCGGAGGTTTCTGCCTCCAAAAATATATGTTATGGCAAAAAGAATTCACAATTCAGGAACCGCGGGTGCGGTATATGGACTGGGTTTTATAGGAGCAGCGGTATTTTTTATTTCCGAGGCTACAACATTATGGCTTGGTTTATTTGGGTTTATTAAAGCACTTGTATGGCCGGCATTGCTGGTGTATGAACTTTTCAAGTTTATGGCTGTCTGACTCAGGCAAATCAGTTTTTTTAGCGGGTACCCTGGAATTTAAAAGCTGGTTCCGGGTTTGAAAGCTTATGTCTTCAGGTTTTTGAAAAGGTGCCTTCCGGGATTTGATTATTGGTGACCAATATGTTCATGCCCGTTATATTACAGCCA
>SLCF01000108.1 GCA_007125955.1 Bacteroidales bacterium
CAGCCGATGGGTGGAGCGCAGGGTCCGGTAACGGATATAGAGATAACCGTACGCGAAATCCAAAAACTAAAAAAGGAGCTTTACGAAATCATATCACTGCACACAGGCAATACCTTCAAAAAAGTTGAAAAAGACGCCGACAGGGATTTCTGGATGACCGCTGAAGAAGCTAAAGAGTATGGTATGATAGATGAAGTGCTTACAAGAAAGCCAAAAAAATAATCAAGCAGGGTTTCATGGCTCTGGCCATTAAAAAACTGTAGCCCATGCAAATGAAAAAATCTCACCTGAAAACTTTATTTGTAGATGCCGGCAACGGTTTTTACAAAATTGCCCGTTATGAACTGGGTGATTTTTGGGGGCCGGTTGATCTTGGTGCCCATCTCTCAAAAAAGTATAACAGTCTGAATATAGGAACAGGTGTTCTCGCGGGCAGTATATTTCCGGGTTCAAACCGGCTCTTTTTTACCGGCTTCAGCCCATGCTGGCACGGCTTCTTCATATCATCAATGGGCGGAGCAGGCCTTGTTTTTGATAATCTGGGCATTAATCTGCTCTCGATCACAGGCAGGGCAAATACTCCTTCTATCCTGTATCTTAACAGGAATCACGGCGAAGAGGTAGAGATTGAACTTCATCCTGTTGAATTATCAAAGGTTTGGGAAGAAGGAGAAAAGGGGGTTTACGGATTGATGAATCATTGCCTGTCTGTTTTTTCTCACAGATACGAAAAGGATCCAAGGGTAATTGCAACCGGTCCTGCTTCACTTTACAGTGATCTTGGAGCAATAGGCTCTGCACCTGTTATCAGGGGCAAGCTGACTCATGCAGATACATGGGCAGGCAGAGGCGGTTTTGGAACAAAAATGCTGAAAATTCATGGAATTGCGGCAATAATTTATGGAGGCACCTTTGTTGATGAGGATTTCCGTGACCGAAGCGTAGCAGATTCCTGGTTTCAGGACCACTACCAGAAAAAAATGGCTGCCAAAGATATTGAGGCAACTACAAAATACAGATTTGATCCCGCTTTCAACACAGGCGGGACATTTGGTGTTAATTATGCTACTGTAAAAGATAATTTGCTGGCATTCAATTACCGCACTATTTACTGGACCAGCAAACAACGGGCGGAGCTGCACGAAAAATTTATCGAAGGTCACTACCTGAAACAATTTAATGAAGAGACAATTAAGAAAAAGCAGCAAAAAAACTGTGGTGAGCCGTGTGTGGCAGTCTGCAAGAAATTAAACAATGAGTTTAAAAAGGATTTTGAACCCTATCAGACAATGGGGCCATTGTGCGGCATATTTGACCAGAGAGCAGCAGAAGTGCTTAATCGCAGGGCTGACACTCTCGGATTTGATGCTATAAGTATTGGAGGAGTGCTGTCGTGGCTAATGGAGTGTCTTCATGAAAACCTGCTTGATCCGGAAGAGATTGGAGTAAAATCAAAACCTGTCTTTTCAACTGAAAATTTTGACCTGGAAAGGGACTCAATGCACAATGCCCGGCTGGCCATTGACCTGCTGGAGGAAATAGCTGCTGACAAAGGAAAGATAAACCTCAAAGAAGGTGCCCGTAAACTTGCTCGTACAATGGCCCGTTACCGGAATAGAAAAATCATGGATATTTTTGTTCACAACGGTTTTGCAAGACACGGCTGGATGGTCCCCAACCAGTACTGGACACCAGGTGTGCTGTCTCCAATGAGCATAATGGGTAAATATTATATGAATTACGGAAAGGATTTCATTGAGCCGCGTGAATTGGGCCGTGATAATGCACGTCGGATGCTGAAGGAACTTATGATTGACAACATGGGGTTTTGCAGATTCCACAGGGCATGGGCGGAAGAAATCCTGCCCGATATAGTGGACAAGTTGTTTGGAAATAAAGAAAAATTTCTCCGTTCAATAAAACTTTCTGCAGGCCGTATACACAGCAGAAATGCATCCGTATTCTGGGAATCTGAAAGAAACATAGACTTTGTAATGTCCTTCCTGAAAAAGAAAAAAGAGGAAGGCGAAAGCAGTCCGGCCCTTGAAAAATGGATCGGTATGTTTGAAAAAAACAAAAAAGAAGCGGCATTCGAATTCTGGTATGAGATTCATAAAGGTGCACATGAAATACTAAGGGAATTTTAATATCTGTTACCGGAGTTATTTATCATTTGCATTTTAATATTATTGAATTTCTGTTTTAAAGGAATATTTGCGATATTTGCGTTCCGGCTGGAAAAATGAAGAATATTTTGAAAAGGAAACTAAAATATGTCACTTTTCCGTTTTTCACCCGGTTGAATCCAGAAAAACAATTATTAAATGGAAAAATGTTCATTTTGCGGTAAAAGCAAAAAGGAATCCAAGCTTTTAATTGCCGGAATTTCCGGGCAAATATGCGACAGTTGTGCCGAACAGGCTTATAACATCGTTCTCGAGGAGATAAAATCGAAAAGTGAATTTAACCTTGAGCATATCAAGCTTCTAAAGCCATTTGAAATTAAATCCTTTCTGGATCAATACGTTATAGGTCAGGAAGAGGCAAAAAAATTCCTTTCTGTTGCAGTTTACAACCATTATAAAAGGCTTACACAAAAGAAACAGAAAAGCGGAAAAGATGATATTGAAATTGAAAAATCAAATATCATTCTTGTGGGAGAAACCGGAACCGGGAAAACTTTACTTGCCCGCACAATTGCAATAATGCTGCAGGTCCCCTTCACTATTGTTGACGCTACTGTTCTGACTGAGGCAGGGTACGTTGGCGAAGATATAGAAAGCATTCTCACCCGTTTGTTGCAGGCTTCGGATTACAACCTTGAGGCAGCCGAGCGTGGAATCGTATTCATTGATGAAATAGATAAAATAGCACGAAAAAGCGACAACCCATCTATTACAAGAGATGTAAGCGGTGAAGGGGTACAGCAGGGCCTGCTCAAATTGCTGGAGGGTTCGGCGGTAAACGTTCCCCCGCAGGGAGGGCGTAAGCACCCGGACCAGAAAATGATCTCCGTAAATACAAAAAACATACTTTTTATATGTGGTGGCGCATTTGACGGGATTGAGAAAAAAATTGCACAGCGCTTGAATACAAAGGTTGTGGGTTATACAGCATCAGCAAATACTGAAAATGTTGACCGCGACAACCTTCTTCAGTACATAGCCCCACAAGATCTTAAGTCTTACGGGCTCATACCTGAAATTATCGGCAGGCTGCCGGTGCTGACTTATCTTAACCCCCTGGACAGAATTGCTCTCAGGGCAATACTTACCGAACCAAAAAACTCTATTATAAAGCAATACATCAAATTGTTTAAAATGGACGGAATCAAGCTCCATTTTGAAGAAGAAGTGCTTGAATACATAGTGGATAAAGCGATTGAATTCAAGCTTGGTGCAAGAGGGCTCAGGTCAATTTGTGAAGTCATTATGATTGACCCTATGTTTGAAATGCCTTCCGGTAAGTCAAAGGAACTGACAATTGATCTCAAATTTGCCCGTAAAAAAATTGAGAAAATCAATATTAAAAAACTCAAAGTTGCCTGATTTCAGTAAAGTAACACCCAGGTTTTCAACTTCAAAACGTCAACCGGATTTTTCAAGGAAATAACAAATTTTACTCTGCAATGTATGTAACCCCCAAAAAAAGACTTGGACAGCATTTCTTATGGGATAAGAATATTGCCCGTAAAATAGTTGACAGCTTAAGTCTTGATGGTTATACGAAATTAATTGAAGTCGGGCCGGGTACGGGTATATTGACAGAAATAATGGTAGAAAGGGGCCTGGATGTTTATCCGGTTGAAATAGATCCTGAGGCTTTCAGCTATATCGAAAAGCGTTTCCCCTCCCTTAACAGTAAAATATTTCATGCGGATTTCCTTGATTTTCCTTTAAGCGGAATATTTAAAACACCTGTCGGGTTAATAGGGAATTTCCCGTATAACATTTCCAGCCAGATCTTCTTCAAGATTCTTGAAAACAGAAGTATAGTAAAGGAAGCGGTTGGAATGGTGCAAAAGGAGGTTGCCCTGAGGATCGCGGAGCCTCCCGGAAGCCGGATATACGGCATTACCAGCGTCTTGCTGCAGGCATTTTACAATATTGAATACCTTTTCAGTGTCAGTGAAAAATCATTTTACCCATCTCCGGCTGTAAAATCAGCAGTTATAAAACTTGTCAGGAACGATACTGAAAAACTTGACTGCAACGAAAAAATTTTCTTCTCAATTGTTAAAACAGCATTTAACAAAAGACGCAAAACTTTGCGTAATTCACTGAAAGGTTTATTACCAGCGGAAGCAACTCAAAACCCCATCTTAAACAAAAGGCCGGAACAATTGGAGGTAAATGAGTTTATACATCTTGCAAGAATGGCTGAGGGCGGCAAACATTGATATCCCGGCAACTATTTCATTATATTTTTAAAAAGTTGTTGTAATAGCTTCTACAGGATTAAGCCTTGAAGCGGAATAAGCCGGGGCATAACCTGAAACTACTCCAATTATTGCAGAAACCGTCATTCCAAGCAAAATATTGCCCAATGTGAGATTAATTGAAAAATCGGTTAAATTGCTGATAACCTGCGTGCCTGCAAAAATCAGCAACAATCCAAGGAATCCGCCTGCAATTGCAAGAAGTACCGACTCGTAAAGAAACTGCAACAGTATAAAATAGTTCTTTGCTCCAAGAGCTTTTTGAATACCAATAATTTTAGTTCTCTCTTTAACTGAAACGAACATTATATTGGCTATTCCAAATCCTCCGACCAGTATTGAGAACCCTCCTATTATCCATCCTCCGAGATTGATCATACTGAAAATAGGTTCGATCACATTCTGGGTTATAAGTGTTGCCTGATTCAGGGCAAAATCGTCATTTTCGGCTGGTTTAAGACGTCTGACCGACCTGATTATAGTCCTCAGTTCATCAACAAGCTCCTGGTTGGGAATACCGGGTTTTGCCTTTACCATAATCATTGGGTTTAACCTGTCGCTTCTTATATTGTAAATGTTCCTGGTGAAATTCAGGGGCAGAAGTACAATTTCATCAATACTGTCTCCTCCGAAAAGATCGGTGCCTTCGGGTTCAGCAACCCCGATAACAGTAACAGGCCTTCCTCTCAATCGAAAAGTCATTCCGACAGGATCCCTGCCCGGGTAAAGTTGTTCAGCAATTTCATGCCCAATTATAGCAACATTCCGCCCTGTTTCCGACTCAAACCTGGTAAAATAACGCCCCCTTTCCAGTCCCAGGTGCCTTACCTGATCAAAATCATGGGAATTGGCCCAAATCCCTACCCTGTCAGCTGTATTACCGTCGGCAGTCAGGGAAGCCGATGTAGAAACAGAAAAAACAACAGCTGATGCTGTTCGGGAACGCCTTACTATTCCCTGGTAATCCCTGAGGTCAGGAACAGGACGCCTCATATATGTCCACCATTCATAGTCGGGGTCAAAATCCCACGGGAACTTTTGTATGTAAACAACATCATCGCCGAGGGATGCGAGGCTTTCACGAATATTCCCCTCCAGCGAATCAACTATGGTGAAAACCGATATAATGGCAAATATTCCGATTGTAATTCCCAGCAATGATAAAAATGTACGGAGCTTATTCGCCAAAACCGA
>SLCF01000048.1 GCA_007125955.1 Bacteroidales bacterium
GTCTCATTATCTTCCTCCTCATTTATCTCAAGAGCCTTGTTGAAGTATTGAAGGCTCTGTTCGTAATCCTCCTGCATGAAGTGAATTATTCCGATATTATTGTATACAGTTGAAAGACCCAGCTGTCCGTTACCGCTCCTCTCATATATCTGAAGTGAGTTCATGTAACATTCAAGGGCAAGGTCAATATTGTCAAGGTTTTGATGAATATTTCCGATGTTTATCAGAAGGGCTGCCTGGTTTAGCTCATCACCCTCTTCATTGTAAATTACCAGCGAATTGAGGTAGTTTTCCAGAGCCAGGTCATATAGCGCCATATTGCTGTACATTGTACCCAGGCCGTTGTAAACCGATGCCAGTCTGCCACGTTCACCCAGTGAGCTGTAAATATCATAAGCAATATTAAAGTACTCATGGGCATTATCAAAATCATACATTGATGATTTGACATTTCCCACCCTGTTTGCATATTCAGCCGCATCCATTGACGCCCCCTCTTCCCTGCTTTTTTTATAGGCTTCTTTAAGATGATCCAGCTGCATATCTCGCATTCCGAGGAGAGAATAAACTATTGAAAGATTGTTGTGTGAGGCAAGTATACCTTCAAAATCGCCGATTTCTTCCCTTATCTCAAGTGAGCGGGTATAATATTCAAGAGACTCCTCAATCTCTCCCGACAAGTGTTTTACATTCCCTATCCTGTTAAACGCGTCTGCAATCCCCTTCTGGTCACCGTATATACGGGCAAGATCGAGTGCCTCAACGGCATATCTTTCACTCTCTTCCAGGGAAATACCCCAGTAGGCACGTGACAGCTCGTTGAGAACATCTGTTTTTTTGTGTTCGGGAAGATCCGTAAGCAGGACTTCCAGGCTGTCTATCTGGTCCTCTTGAGCAGCAACTTCCGGAACTGCCAATATTGCCAGAACAAAAAATATTATACAAAAATACCTGCCCATTAAACCTGAAACATGATTAAAAAAATTAACGGGGCAAAATTTTTACCACCTTACTGCATATACGGCCGTCCCTGAGTTTGGTTTCCATATAATCGCTTATTTTAATGGATTTTACACTTTTCACTACCCGGTTGTTTTGTATTACAAGAGAGTATCCTCTTTCAAGCATATTCTCAGGATCAGCCATCATTGTGCTTTTCTCCATTATTCCGAGCCTGTCATCTTCTCTTCTGAGGCAGGATTCAACAGCCTTGCTGAGTGAATCGTTGAGGTTTGCCAGCCTTACCCTGCCCGGACGTATATAGCAATTCCTTACAATATGTGAAAAATTTGTTGTAAGATACAGATAGCCTTGTCTGTTGTTTTTAATAAAATACCTCCCGGCATCCTGAATTCTCTCTGCAAGAGCTGCTGTCTCCCTCCCTGCCTTTTCAGATACGAACTTTAGCAGTGTTCTCAGCCGGTCGCCTGAATTCTTAAGACGTATCTTTTCATTGTTCACGGTTAACAGAACACCATCATAGATACCTTTACTCATTTCGGACAAACGGTCATCAAGGGAAGTGAAGAGTTCGACAAGAAAAGCGCTTACCGCGGTCGGGGTCTTGAAACTCCTGCATGCCACCATATCGGCAACCGTAACATCCCTCTCATGGCCTATTCCTGTTAGCACGGGCAGGGGAAACTGGGCAATATGGGAAGCAAGATAGTAAGAATTATATGAGAGCAGGTCGGATGTTGCCCCTCCCCCTCTTATAATAACCACAATGTCGTATTTCTGCTGCTGTTCAAAAATATTTTCAAGAGCGCCAACAATTGACTCATCAGCTTTACTGCCCTGCATAAGGGACTGGAAGAGGGTTATTGAAAAACGGAACCCGCGGGGATTGTTCTCAAGCTGGTGTACAAAATCCTGATAACCTGCGGCAGCTGACGAAGAGACCACTGCTATCCTTTTGGGAACGTAAGGCAAAGTCAGCTTGCAGTTCATATCAATAATCCCGTCCTCTTCCAGCTTCTTGATTGTCTCAAGCCGTTTTTTCTCCATATCCCCCAATGTGTATGCGGGGTCTATATCCCTCACATTAAGGCTCAACCCGTAAACACTGTGGAATTCAACCGTAACCGATAGTAGTACACTTATACCTGCTGATAATTGCTGTCCCGTTGACACTTCAAAATAGGGCTTCAGCATCCTGAAGGTGTATGCCCATATATTGGCCCTTGCTTTTGCAACAATGTTGTCGGTGTCAACATCTTTCTCCACCAACTCAATATAGCAATGGCCGGATATGTTTTCCCTTATTTCGTTTATCTCCCCTTTCACCCATAATGTCTCAGGAAAGGAAACGGAAAGCGACTCCTTTATCTCTTCGGTTAAATCAAGTAATGAGTAAGTTTTCCCTTTCATTGGCAAAGTAGATAAGATCATAAAATCAGCGACAAGTCCGGTTGCCGGCAAATTTCCGCTGTTGTGTCAGCGCATATTGAAAAACCTCTCGGTCTCATCCGGCTCAGGTATTCTTCCTCTCTGCTCCTCTATGAACCTGAAGAACTCCTGTTCCTTCATTATCAGTTCTTCTTCATTTTCAGCATTGCCTTTTTTGTATTTAAGAGTGTACAGAACTTCCCCTTCACCGTCGAAAAACTCCCAGTCACCATGCATAAGGTTGTCTTCGTAATATCCTTTAACTTCAGGCCGTCCCGCCGGGGTATACATTACGAACTCCCCCTCGCGGTTACCGTTCTCATAATTGCCTTCAAGCTTGAGGGTGCCTTCCATGTAAAACTGTTTCCACTCTCCGTGACGGAGATCGTTCCTGTATGTTAATTTTTGGGATTTCTCGCCGTTAGGATAATAAATCACGGAGAGTCCGTGTTTATATCCTTCCCGGTAAGTCTCCCTTGCCGTAAGAAGGCCTTCATCGTGCTGTGAATAGAAATGCCATATGCTGTCTCTTTCCTCATTCACATAATTCCCTTTGGCTGCTATAAAACCGTTTTCGTAAAAAAGCTCTGCATATGCTTTTGAGCCGGATTCGTCAAAGTCCATAATTGCCATTTTACTTCCATCCGGGTAATACCTCAAAAGCTCTCCCACGGGTTTCCCGTCACTGAAAACCCCCTTGTAACGGATATTCCCATTGGGATACCTTTGTTCCCAGTATCCCTGCCTGCGACCTTGATGGTCGGTGCGATTTATTTGCTTTTCCTGTGCTTCTGAAAACAAACAGGTAAACAGTAGCAGCAGGGTAAAAAAAAGTGTGACTTTCATAATCCCTCCGGTTATTATCGTGAAAAATCAATATTCAAGCCGCGCAATGCCAAATTTAGCTGATTATTTAGAAACGTGCCAAATAATTGAAACTTTTTTTAGTGTTCCCGGCACAACACATAAAAATGTACTGCACTCTTTCACTTCTTCTCTTTCCCGGTATCGTCTCTAACAACAAAACAGGTTATGGGTGGAGTCTCACTACCGGTTTATATGCCATGCAGGGCGTACCCATAAAAAAATGCCCTGCAGTTTTCATTGCAGGGCATTAATTATGTTTAACCACTTACTATTTCACCTCTTCAAAATCGACATCAGTCACATCACCGTCATCCGAATCCTTTTTGTTGCTATCTTTCTTTTCGCCCTGCTCTTCTGATCCACTTTCATCAGTAGTGCTTCCCTGAGCCTGTCCGGCTTTGTAGAGATCTTCCGATGCGGCCTGCCAGAGGCTGTTCAGTTCGGATGTTGCATTGTCAATTCCTTCAAGGTCTTCCTGCTTATGAGCTTCCTTAAGCTTTTCAAGAGCTTTTTCAATCGGCTCCTTCTTGTCAGCCGGAAGCTTGTCACCAAACTCCTTCATCTGTTTCTCGGTCTGGAACATAAGACTGTCGGCAGCATTAAGCTTATCCACTTTTTCCCTTAGCTTCTTGTCCTCTTCTTCGTAAGCCTTGGCATCTTCTTTCATCTTATTGATTTCATCCTCACTGAGGCCGGAAGAAGCTTCGATCCTGATGCTCTGATGCTTGCCTGTCGCCTTGTCCTTTGCTGAAACATTAAGAATACCGTTAGCATCAATATCAAAGGTCACCTCAATCTGCGGGACTCCCCTTGGTGCCGGCGGAATGCCGTCCAGGTGGAATCTTCCGATAGTTTTATTCCCCTGTGCCATCGGACGTTCACCCTGAAGCACATGTATCTCTACTGAGGGCTGGTTATCGGCAGCAGTAGTGAACACTTCGGTTTTCTTTGCCGGTATGGTTGTATTTGCTTCTATCAGCTTTGTCATCACTCCGCCCATAGTTTCAATACCAAGTGACAACGGAGTGACGTCCAGCAGGAGCACATCCTTAACCTCTCCTGTAAGAACACCGCCCTGTATTGCTGCACCTATAGCAACAACTTCATCCGGGTTTACACCTTTGGAGGGTGACCTGCCGAAGAAATCCTCAACAAGCTTCTGAACTGCAGGTATCCTGGTCGACCCTCCTACCAGGATGACTTCGCTTATATCCGATTTTGACATGCCGGCATCATTCAGTGCCTTTTTGCACGGCTCAAGAGTTGCCTGTATCAGATTGTCTGCCAGTTTCTCGAAATGCGACCTTGAGAGCGTCTTTACAAGGTGCTTTGGAATACCGTCAACCGGCATTATGTATGGCAGGTTTATCTCTGTGCTGGTGGAACTTGAAAGTTCTATCTTCGCCTTTTCTGCAGCTTCTTTCAGTCTCTGTAGCGCCATTGGGTCTCTCTTGAGGTCTATGCCTTCATCCTTTTTAAATTCTTCGGCCAGCCAGTCGATTATAACCTGGTCAAAGTCGTCGCCGCCAAGGTGTGTGTCACCGTGAGTTGACTTAACCTCAAAAACACCGTCACCCAGTTCCAGTATCGATATATCGAATGTACCGCCGCCAAGGTCGAATACCGCAATCTTCAGGTCCTGGGACTTTTTGTCGAGCCCGTAAGCCAGTGATGCAGCAGTGGGCTCGTTTATTATCCTTTTTACTTTGAGCCCCGCAATTTCACCGGCCTCTTTGGTAGCCTGGCGCTGTGAATCATCAAAATATGCCGGCACAGTGATCACAGCCTCAGTCACCTCCTGTCCGAGGTGATCTTCAGCCGTTTTTTTCATTTTCTGCACTACCATTGCAGATATTTCCTGCGGCGAGTATTTGCGATCATCTATTACAACACGCGGCAGGTCATTCTCACCTTTTTCAACTTTATAGGAAACCCTCTTAATTTCTTTTTGAAGGTTGCTGAATTTCTCACCCATGAACCGCTTTATAGAATATACGGTTTTTTCTGCATTGGTAATAGCCTGCCTTTTGGCAGGATCACCCACCTTCCTTTCTCCGTCCTGTATAAACGCAACCATTGATGGTGTTGTCCGTTTTCCTTCGCTGTTGGGAATAACCACCGGCTCATTCCCCTCCATAACGGAAACACATGAGTTTGTTGTGCCTAAATCTATTCCTATAATTTTTCCCATGATCTTTTCTTTATTTTTTTATGTTATTACTTTTTGTCCTTTCCATATGACAATGATTGTGCCACTCTGATAAATATGACATCAATATGCAATATTGGCACGACACGCCCGATGCAACTCCCACTTTTATTTTGCAGCAGGTGACAAAAAGACAGGATAAAGGGTCTGAAAGATTTATTTTCCTTCCGGTTTATTTCAGCCATTCCTGTTATGGGAACATGGAAAATTAACTTGTATTTTCTTAAAACCCATTCCTCTGCCATGGTTGTGCAAGAAGATAAAGACACGGACTGGATTTTTATTTGTCTGTGGGTCATTTGAAAAATGTCATGTATATTTGTATTATTACAAAAAAAAGGCTGTTATGTCTGTTCATGAAAGCTCCAAAGTGAGAAAAGTAACCACCCATGTGCTTCACAAAATGAAGTTCCATGGGAAAAAGATCAGTATGCTCACCGCATACGATTATTCCCTGGCAAGAATAATTGATTCAACCGGCATCGATGTTGTGCTGGTAGGCGACTCCGCCTCAAATGTTATGGCGGGAAATGAGTCAACCCTTCCCATAACACTTGACCAGATGATATATCATGCCTCATCGGTTGTGAAAGGAATCAACAGGGCAATGGTCATTGTTGACATGCCTTTCGGGACATACCAGGGCAACTCCATGGAAGCTCTCTCATCGGCTGTGCGGATTATGAAGGAGACCGGCGCACAGGCAATTAAGATCGAGGGCGGTGCAGAAATTATTGAATCTGTGGAACGCATATTATCTGCGGGAATACCGGTCATGGGGCATCTCGGACTAACACCGCAATCGATCCACAAATTCGGAACTTACGTAGTACGCGCCACGGAGGAAGATGAAGCCAACAAGCTGCTGAAAGATGCCCATCTTCTTGAAGAGGCAGGATGTTTTGCCATAGTTCTGGAAAAGGTTCCTGCAAAGCTGGCTGCCAGAGTTACCCAGGCGCTAAAAATTCCGATTATAGGTATAGGTGCCGGGGCGGATGTTGACGGACAGGTATTGGTCCTGCACGACATGCTCGGCATAACCCAAAACTTCTCTCCCCGGTTCCTGAGGAGGTATCATAACCTTTATGAAGAGATAAGGGGCGCCGTGCAGGCATATGTCGACGATGTAAAGAAACTTGACTTCCCTAATGAGCGTGAGCAGTACTGATGAGGGGAAAAAAGCCCTTCCACAGGTATTATATGAAGACAACCACCTGATTGCCGTTAACAAGCAGGTCTCTCACCTTGTGCAGGGTGACAGGACGGGTGATGAAGCCCTTGACGCTATTCTCAAAGAGTACCTTAAGGAGAAGTACAACAAACCTGGAAGGGTTTTCCTTGGTGTGGTTCACCGGCTTGACAGGCCTGTAAGCGGGGTGACGCTCTTTGCCAGAACAAGCAAGGGGCTGGCAAGGATGAACGAGCTTTTCAGGCTGGGGAAGATACAAAAGACCTACTGGGCGATCACAAAAGATCTGCCACCGCAAGAATCGGGTATTTTAAAGCACTATCTGAAGAAAAACCGGTCGCGTAACAAATCATATGCATACGACACGCCTGTAGCCGGTAGCAAGGAGGCAAAGCTGGCTTACAGGCTTATACACCGGCTTGACAACTATTGCCTGCTTGAGATTGACCTTATGACAGGACGTCACCACCAGATAAGGTGCCAGCTCTCCACGATCGGCTGCCCTGTGAAAGGGGACCTGAAGTACGGCTTTCCCCGCTCGAATCCTGACGGCGGGATATCCCTGCATGCCAGGGAAGTTGTCTTTGAGCACCCGGTGAAGAATGAAAAACTTAAAATTTCAGCTCCCCTGCCTGATGAAAAAATGTGGAATCTGTTCAAACAATAAATTGACCACTCAGGATAAGTTAAAAAAAGTTGCATAGTTGTTAAACATTAACTCTGCACCTTCGTATAAAATAGGCATGAGTCGTTTATCAACCCATTTTTCAGACAGCAAGACAAGGAAACACCTTTTGATTGCGGGTGATCAGGGGAAGTCTTTTACGGTCTTAAAGAACACCCTTGCAGCATTTGCTTCTGAGTTCACTGTTGATTCAGCAGGAAACTACAATGCAATTATAAGTGCCTCAAAAAAAAGGCTGCCAGACCTTATAATACTGGACTATGAAACAATTGGCAGCAACGCAATAAATACTGCAGGATCATTAAGAAAAAGCAAGCTGACAGGCAGCGTCCCGGTTATAATGACCACCGATTTCTCTTCATCCGGTGATATTCAGAAAGCAATAGATGTGGGAGTTATTGACTTCATCCGCAAACCTGTTGAAAGATCGGAGCTGTTGATCCTCATAAAAACTGTAACAGAACACAACCGGCTTTTAATGGAAAACATAATGCAGGCAAACGAGCTGAAAAAACTTTCTCTGATAGTGAACAGCTCGGACAACTCCATCATAATTTACAATGTTGACGGAAAGATTGAATGGGTGAACAATGCCTTTGAGAAGATATACGGTTGCACCCCTGAAGATTATGAAAAGAAATGCAGCACTCAACCAGAGCTGAAAAAGACGGGAAAGAAGTTTTCAGCCGCACTTACCAGATGCCGTAAAGATAAAACCTGGGCAACCTATGAACATTCGCTTATAGGCGAAAACGGTGAGGTGAAATGGCTTCACACATCCATTACTCCTGTTTGTAACGATTCGGGAAAAATTGAGAATTTCATTGCGGTAGAGACGGAAATAACCGGTATGAAACTTGCTGAAACAAGGCTGATAAAGCAAAATAACGATCTCATCAAGCTGACTGTCAATCTCGAGCAGGCAAACAAAAAGCTGGGTGAGCAAAGGGTAGAGATACAAAACAAGAAAAAGGAGATTGAGGATCAGAAAAAAATTTCTGACAATCTCCTGCTGAACCTTTTCCCCTATGAGATAGCTGAACAGCTAAAGCTAAAAGGGACCGCCGTCCCCAAACACTACAGGATGGCATCGGTCATGTTCACCGATTTCGTCGGCTTCTCAAAGCTTACGGAAATCACCCCGGTGCATGAACTGATAAGGGAGCTGAACATGTATTTTGAAAAGTTCGATGAGATCATCAAAGCCCATTTCCTTGAAAAGATAAAGACTATGGGCGACTCCTACATGTGTGCCGGGGGAATCCCTCTTCGCAACAGGAGCAATCCCATTGACACGGTGCTGGCGGCACTGGAGATACTGGAGTTTGTAAACAGGCTCAACAGGCAAAAGAAAAAGGAAGGTCGCGACATATGGGAAATAAGGATAGGGATACACACAGGGGAGGTTATTGCCGGAGTGATAGGGAGGCAAAAAATGGGTTACGATATTTGGGGCAGGACGGTCAACACCGCCAGTCAGATGGAATCGAAAGGGAAAACCGAAAAGATAAATATTTCGGAAACCACATATATGCATATAAAAGACTATTTTGACTGCACCCACCGCGGCAAGATAAGCGTAAAGCATCACGACCAGGTTGATATGTATTTTGTGAACGGACTGAAACCAGAATACTCAACAGACAAAAACAGGTGCCAACCCAACGGTGAGTTCAAAAAAATACTTGCCGGGTATTGACCACTTCATTTTATAAATATTATTTTTGCCGTTGCAAGATTGATATCTCAAAACAGAACCGGCAATGAGAGTAACCTGGGGCCTTGTTATAATAATTCTGATTGTTTCATCGTGCGGAACCTTTCGCCACTCGCCAGTCCCTGCCACTGCAAGCAGGCAGGAGTACATTGATGCCTACAGCGATATTGCTTTAAGGGAGATGCAACGGACAGGCATCCCGGCGAGCATCAAGCTGGCGCAGGCAATACTGGAGTCGGGTGACGGCAACAGCACTTTGGCAAGGATTGGCAACAACCATTTCGGCATAAAGTGCCATGACTGGACAGGAAGGAGGATCTACCACGATGATGATGAGCGTAACGAATGTTTCAGGCGTTACAGTCATCCGGAAGAATCTTTTCTTGACCATTCCGATTTCCTTACAGGGAGGCCGCGCTACGGACACCTTTTCCAGCTTGACACCTATGATTACAGGGGCTGGGCACGCGGCCTTCAGTCAGCCGGATATGCCACCGACCCGAACTATGCCAATTCACTTATACGGATAATTGAAGAAAACGAGCTGTATCAATACGACCGTGAAATGGGTTACTTCGCGGAAAGACGGGCTGCCGAAAGGCGTGTAACAGACAGGGAGTCTGACCGGACAGACGGATTCAGGTCACGCGAAATATCATACCGCAACCGTATTGCATACGTAACAGCAAGGGAGGGTGATACATTCGAGAGTCTGGCACGGCAGTTCGGGATGAAGCCCTGGGAGTTTTACCTCTACAACGATCTGCCCAGGGAGTATTCCCTGAGGGGCGGAGAAATAATTTACCTTCAGCCCAAGCGTTTCCGTTCAGAAAGGGAATTAAAAGAACATGTTGTAAGCCGCGGGGAAACCATGCACTGCATTTCTCAGCTTTACGGCATCAGGCTCAGATGGCTTCTGAGAAGGAACGATATGAGCTCCGACAAGATGCCTGAGCCCGGAACGGTAATAAAGCTCAGGTAGGTGCCCCGCCGGTAATCTCTTCCGGCAATCAGCCGAAACAGGCAGATTCGTCAAAGCTGAACCCTCTCAGGAAGTCTGCCGCATCCAAACGCTTTCTTCCGGCAACCTGGAGCGACTTTATCTCAATTATTCCGCTGCCACACGCAACATGAATGAAAGTCTCGTTATCGGTATGGATTTTACCTGGCCTGGAGCCGTATTCCTTCCGGGCTTTATCTGCGGCAAGAATTTTCACCGTTGTCTTTTCGTCTCCACCTTCAGAAAGCACCGTCCATGCAGCCGGGTAAGGACTGAGCCCCCTAATGAAATTAAAAACCTCACCGCTGCCCTTTGTCCAGTCTATCCGGCAATCATCCTTGTAAATCTTCGGTGCTGCCGGCAGGCCATCTCCCGGACGGGGTAACAGCTTATGCTGGGGGACAGGTGTCAGTTTGTCATTCAGAACGCCTTCTATTGTCTCTTCCAGAAGCCGTGCACCCTCAACCATGAGCCTGTCATGCAGCTCCCCTGCGGTCTCTTTTGGTTTGATCTCTGTTTCGCGTTGCAATAGAATTTTACCCGTATCAATCTCCTTTTCAATTAAAAATGTGGTAATGCCAGTCACCTTCTCCCCGTTCATGATAGCATGGTTTACAGGGGCTGCTCCCCGGTATGATGGAAGAAGGGATGCGTGCAGATTGATACACCCGAGCGGGGGAATTGACCATATCTCCTCAGGGAGCATACGAAAAGCCACCACAGCTATTATGTCTGGATCTGCCTCTTTGAGTTTGTTTATAAAACCGGGGTCTTTCAGTCGCGCAGGCTGCAATACAGGGATCCCTGATTCCTTTGCAAAAACCTTGACGGGCGGCTCACATAATCTCCTTCCCCTTCCGGCAGGCTTGTCAGGTGCCGTTACAACAGCAGACACTGTATAACCTTTAAGTGTTAGCATTTCCAGGGAAGGGACGGCAAAACGGGGTGTCCCCATGAACACAATACGCGGTTTTCTATTTTTTAACATTGCTTTTCTTTTCAGAAGAGGTCTGGTAAATTATCTCCAACAGAAGCCTGCAGGAAGTTTCGACGTACTGTTCACATCTTACGGAAAAAAGGTTGTTTTTTTCAATAAACTCCCTCCCCTCATCTCTGTTCAGGTCTGCACCAAGCAGTACACGGCAGTGAGTATCGCCGTGCTTTTTTACAAAACGGCCTGAAAGTTCCCTGACCATGGCTATGATAAGTTCTTTCGCCTCATCATCAGGAGCGGGCTTGCCGTAAAGGTAACCTATGACCATATATGCACCGGTAAGCACCCCGCAGATCTCCTGCTGCCTCCCCATTCCTCCGCCGAAAGCCGAGGCTATACGGATCGCAACTTGTTCGTCAAGACCTGTAAGGGGAGAAAAAGCGGCAAGAACTGACTGAGCGCAGTTGAAACCTTCCCGGTAAAGCCTTAAGGCATTGCCGGTCAGAAACTCTTCATCCGGATACCTATTTCTCACTATTACTTTTATCTTTTGTGCTTTCCCCGGCATCCGTTTCTTCAATGTTACCTTCAGCCTCCTCCGGAGCAACGAGGTCAAGGAAGTGCCCCATCTTGTCGCGTTTAGCCATTAGGTAATCGTAATTGTGCTTGTTTACCTTCACACTCAGATGTATCGTTTCAACTATCTTTATGCCGTAGCCTTCGAGCCCTTTCCGTTTGAAGGGGTTGTTGGCTATCAGCTTTATCCTGCCGATTCCCAGCTGATGCAAAATATTTGCTCCCACTCCAAAATCGCGTTCATCCTCATTGAATCCAAGGTCAACATTGGCCTGCACCGTATCCCTCCCCTCATCCTGGAGTTTGTAGGTTGCAATCTTGTTGAACAGCCCTATTCCCCTTCCTTCCTGGTTTAGGTAAACTATCACCCCTTTGCCTTCGTCATTTATCAGCTTCATGGCTTCCCGGAGCTGCATTCCGCAGTCGCATCGCAAAGATCCGAAAATATCGCCGGTAACACACGATGAGTGGACACGCACCATAACAGGTTCATCCCTTGTCCACTTTCCTTTTATGAGTGCAGCATGTTCCTGTCCGTTAGAGGCCTGCCTGAAGGGGACCATATGAAAATCCCCGTATTTGGTAGGCAGCTTCACTTCAACCCCCTTCTCGACAATACTTTCATACTTCAACCTGTAGGAGATAAGCTTTTCTATCGATATTATTTTCAACCCGAACTTGTCGGCTATCTCTAAAAGCTCCGGCAAACGGGCCATGGTACCGTCGGGATTCATTATCTCCACCAGCACACCGCCCGGTTTAAGACCTGCAAGCCGCGAGAGGTCAACCGCCGCCTCGGTATGGCCTGCCCTGCGCAAAACACCTTTTGACCTTGCCTTTAACGGGAAAATATGTCCGGGTCTTGCCAGCTCTTCAGGTTTAGTACCAGGGTCGACAAGGGCTTTGATAGTCTTGGCCCTGTCGGATGCCGAAATACCTGTGGTGCAACCCTTTCCTTTCAGGTCAACTGAAACGGTGAACGGGGTTTCGTGCATTGAAGTGTTTCTTCCCACCATCAGCTCCAGGTCAAGTTCTTCACAACGCTCTTCCGGAAGGGATGCACAAATAAGCCCCCTTCCGTGGGTTGCCATAAAATTTACAGTCTTGTGCGTTGTAAGTTCCGCCGCCGCAATAAAATCCCCTTCATTTTCGCGGTCTTCGTCATCAACAACAATAACTATCTTTCCATCCCGGATATCCTCGATGGCATCCTCGATCGGGTCGAGCTTACTTTTTATTTCTTTTTCTTCGTTTTCAGACATTTGTATCAGCTCCTTTCATATACCGCATGGTCCCGGCCGCAGCACTGACCGATGCTTAAATATTCCAATTGATTAGCTGCAAAATTATAATATGTATTTGATTTTCCCCAATAAAGGGCAAATTAATCAAGCCGGACCTCAGCCATGCATACAATACAGAGGATTCACATCACACCCGTTTAACAAAACCCAGCCTTTTTCCCGATTATCTTAACCGGCTCAACCCGGCCATCATCAAACCTTAGTATCTTTCACCTCTCTCCTAACCTGTTTCAGCCCTTTTACCCTTTTCCTTATCAGCTTAACCCCTTTCGACCTCCTCCCTGTCAGCTTTACCCGTTTAGACTTTCTTCTCATCAAACGGATTTATTATGGTCGGCTCTTTGTGATTGTTGTTAACGGCAAGTTTGAAAACCTTCTTAACAGGATTAATATAAGTATCAATGTCCATTATTGCAGAATCGTGAGTGGCCTTGTATGTAAGGAAGACGCCTATCGGCAGCAGTATGAAGCTGGATATCCACATACCCGGGAATGCAAGAATAACATTTTCCCTGATAAACTTCTGTGCAGAAACATCAATCACGTAGTAGAAAATAAAGAAAAGAACTGAAACCACTACCGGCATTCCCAGTCCCCCTTTACGGATAATTGCACCCAGCGGGGCTCCTATAAAGAAGAATATGAAACAGGCAAACGAGAGGGTGAATTTCCGGTGCCATTCCATCTCATGGCGCCTCATGTGTCTTATCTGCCAGTCAAGATTAGTTTTGCTGGAATTTATCTGGTTACGGGCGCTTCTTGCCTGGGTAACCGCATATTCATATGCTGCCAGTCTGTCCTGATTTGACATATTCTCTTCAAGGGGAAAAATTTCAAACGGTACTTTCTTTTCCAGTTCCACCAGGTCGGTTTCGCCGGAATATCCCGGATCGTTCCTGATAATGGTGGTGCGCAACATGCGGGTAAGATAATTGTCGGTCTGGCGGGAAATGAGCCTGAAAAGGGAATCCCTGTGGTGCATGAGCTGATTGAGGTTCATCATCTGGAAATTGTGCCTGAACAGATCTTCATCTGTTCTCTCAAGGGCAAACCCGCTCAGCTCTATAATGATGGTCTGCTCCTCAAACCGGTCGAAACGGTGGGGAAATGTCGGTTCCGGGCCTCTTTCCCTGTCCTGCATCTCAAGATAGTTGTGACCGTTGAAGAGTGTTGTAACCAGGTACGTTTTGTCTTCGGTCATATGCATCAGTCCGGAATCTGCAACGGTAACATTCCTGTTCCCCTCGTCTGATGTATGGTCGTATATCATCACGTCATACAGCATGTTTGTCTGGTAATCCCTCCCTGAAATTTTTATGCTGTAGCCGTCGATATCATTGTAAAACACCCCTTCCCTGATCTGCATCTCAGGCCTCTTCTGCTGCACGTCGTAAAGCAGCGAGCGGAATTTCAGGTTTGTATAGGGCAGCATCCTGTTGGAGAAGAAAAATGCAGCAACACTTACAGCAAGGGTAAGGAATATGAGCGGCATCATAATCTTTTGCAACGGGATGCCGGCTGTCTTCATTGCTGTCAGTTCCGAGTGCTCCCCCATGTTGCCGAAGGTCATTATTGATGCCAGCAGAATTGCAAGGGGAAGAGCCATCGGTACCAGCCCGGCTGTTGTATATACCAGCAGTTCGGCAATAATAACCGGCTCAAGCCCCTTCCCCACCAGATCATCAATATATTTCCACAAAAATTGCATCAGTAGCAGGAACAGGGCTATGAAAAATGTGGCAACCATAGGTCCCACATAGGACTTGATAACAAAAAGATGCAATTTTTTCACTTCGAAAAGATTTTGTGTTCCAGTAAACGCAATAAAAAAACGCTTTACCCGGGGGGATATTATTTTGAGAAGAAAAAAGCAGGTAAATATTACAGACCCATAACATGCTTCAGTTTTGAAACCTGGGAATCCCAAAGCTCTTCAGCATCCGCAACATCCTCTTCATCTGCAAAATCTATTATTTCAAGGGCTACGTCACCTGTTAACTCATGCTGGTTTATCCTGAACTCGAAATAATTATCCTCGCTTTCATTTTCGGTCCAGCGGAACCGGACATATTTGTTTTCTTTGCTCCCCACCATTTCAGCCATTTCTTCAGCACTATTCCAGATAAAGGTATATATGCTCCCTTTAAGGTTTACATCATCGGCAAACCATTCAGATAGCCCCGAAGGAGTGCTGAGGCGTTTAAACAGAACAGCAGGTGAAGAGTTGATTGTATACTCAAGGTTAATTTTTTGCTTCATCTCTCAAGAGTTAATTAAACAGGAGAAACAGTTATTCAAAAGGGTTTTTAATCCGCCCCAATCCTATTGCAATATAACTAAAAATAACAAACAAAAACATTCTTTCCAAAACTTTCGTGTCAGTTTCAGTTTACTTTAACATTATGCCCTTACCGGCTCATTAACAGGGGTTTTTAACAAAAAGGCCCGGATTATAATGAACTTATGCAAGCGGAATTTAAACCCTGCCGGGATGAAGATAGCAATTATTTAGTATAATATGTTACCCTGCTCAATTCATCCCAGGCACCGCGTGTAAAATCGGGAATTTTTACCGGCATCCCGTTATTCTTCACTGAAATCCTGGACAGCTCGATAACGGATGACCATTCAGCCGCGTCATACACATCCTGGTCCAGCGGAAGTCCGTTATGCAGGCAGTAAATAAGCCGGTAGTCCATTATAAAATCCATCCCGCCGTGGCCTCCCACTTCCCTGGCTTTTTCACCCACTTCCGTTACAATGGGATGTTCATACTCTTTGAGGATTTCCTCAAGCTCTTCATCTGACAGCCAGCTGTGGCCGTCCGGTTCCAGGGAGATTCCGGTGCGGGGCCACTTTTGTGCAAAGCCCTTTGTGCCGCTGAGCATGTGAATACGGCTGTAGGGACGGGGACTGGTAACATCGTGCTGAAGCTTTATTGTTTTGCCTTTCACCGTTTTTATAATACTTGTGTTCATATCCCCTTTCCTGTATTCCCTCCGGGCATAGTCAGATTCTTCGCCGAATTTTTCTTTTGCATAGGCTGTCAGCCCGAACTGGTCGCTTGAAACGGAAACAAGGTAATCCATCCTGTCGCCGCGGTGAATGTTAAGTGCATGTGCTATCGGGCCAAGTCCGTGCATCGGGTAAAGGTTGCCGTCATACTTCTCATTGTGCCCGAGTCTCCACATATTCCAGTAACCGCCTTCCTCCCTGAAAAGCAGTGATCTCAGGTCGTGGATGTAAGCCCCTTCTGCATGGACAATCTCTCCGAACAAACCCTGTTGCGCCATATTAAGGGTAGCCATCTCAAAGAAGTCGTAATTGCAGTTTTCCAGCAACATCATGTGGCGGCGGGTTCTTTCAGCAGTGTTTACAAGCTCCCAAGCCTCCTCTATAGTCAGGGCCGCTGGCAGCTCCGTGGCAGCATGCTTCCCGTTTTCCATTGCATACAATGCAATGGGAGTATGCAGGTCCCAGTGGGTGCAGATATACACCAGGTCCACATCATCCCTTTTGCATATCTCCTTCCAGCTGTCGGCTCCGGTATAGCCTGCCGCTTCGGGTCTGCCCATTCTTTCCAGGGTCTCCATCGCCCTTTCCACGTTGGCAGGGACAACATCGGCAAGAACAGTGATTTCCGCTTCTTCAATATAGCTTAACCTGCGCACAGCGCCCTGCCCCCTCATCCCAAGCCCGATAACCGCCACCCTAACCGTTTCAAGAGGTTCGGTCCTCAGCTCAAGGACATGCGTTTGACCTTCAGGACGGGGCGGGGTTGGATAAACCTCCACGGGGGCAAAAGGTTCCTCAACACCTTTTCTTGCGGCAGAATCGCATGCCATCATGCCCGCTATAATTGCAATAAAAACCGGGATAGAGTAAATTGAATTTCTCATATTAAGATATTTTGGTTAACAGTTTCTTCAAAAAACCGGACTTAACGGCATCTCATTATTTTATATTTACCTGAATATACCTGAAAGAAAATCAATAATTTCATATTCTTTCTCCTCCATCCTTTCAATAAGTTTTTTCTGCACAGTTGAGCGGACAAGGTTGTGCTTGTCATATAAGGTTTTATAATAAAGGTCACCGTTCAGGTAATCGGCAAGAAAACGGATACCCATTATATATGTCATCAGGATCGGAGCCAGGTAAAGATATCTCTTCTCATAACCGTTCAGTACCGGTTTGACCTGCCCCATGTATCCCCTGGTAAAAGCGGTGAAAGCCGGAAAGCTGAAGCCAATCCTGTCAGAGTCCTGTTCATCTTCAGCCGCCGTGTTTGCAATGGTTCTCACAGCATCCCCATAATCGTAGCAGATAATGCCCGGCCCTGCCGTATCGAGGTCTATGACCGCAACAGCCCTATTTCCCCTGAACAAAAGGTTGTTGATCTTCGTGTCATTGTGCACTATACGCGTTGGAATTTTCCCCTCACCGGAGATCTTTTCGATTATGCCGGCCTTTTTCTCACGATCTTTGAAGAAATCCACAATCTCCACCACCCCTTCAAGCCTTCCTGCCCTGTTTCTTTCGATAGCTTCATCAAGCTGCCGGATACGGAATGAAAGCCTGTGGAAATCCTTTACCGGCTCTATGAAAGAAGAGACATCCAGTCCATCGCACAACCTGGCAAACCGGCCGAAAGCATTCCCGGCTTCGAAAGCCTGCCACTCCTCTTCAACCACCTCTACTGTATATGAATTTTCAATAAAAGAAGTCAGCCGCCACACACCCCCGTTTTTGTCAACATAAAGGCTTTTCCCGTCAGTTGTGGGGATCAGCAAAGCCGTCTTTATCGGACTGTCCTGCCGGTTTATAATTTCCTGGATCTTGAGGTGAGTTTCCGCAATGCCCGAGGGATCACTGAATACCTCAGTATTGATCCGCTGCAGAATGTAGCTGTCATCCCTGCCGGGCAAAACCACTCTGTAGGTGGTATTTATATGCCCGTTACCGTAAGGTTTGATATCAGCAATCCTTTCACCGGGTAAAAACCGTTGGATAATTTCTTCTAACATAATTGCGGGTCTTCCCCTGTAAATTTAAAAATATTTAGATGCACTAAGCACTTTCGTATCTAACAGGTGTTTTAATTCTCAAAAAAATTTCTCATCTTGCCAGATACACATCCTCAGTATCTTTATCCATTATGATTTTAAAAACAGCATATCAAAAAAACCATACCCTAACCAAATCCTATTGTCATGAAACTCTTAAAGATCATCAGGCTTTTTCTGCTTCTTTTTTTGTTTACCGCCTCAACCTTTGCACAGGAAGAAATCCTCTGGGGAAATGAAGTGCCCGAAGGATGGAACGGGGAGTGGCCGGAGGAACTTCTCACTGCCGGTGAAAAATCCGGTTTCACCCACACAATGACAAACCAGGATATACTCGATTACTTTGCAATGCTTGTGTGGAA
>SLCF01000040.1 GCA_007125955.1 Bacteroidales bacterium
AAGTATTATGATCACCCGTACGGAAAGAAAAGGGGAGGGGTACGTTTGCCTTGACTGCGGGGGGTATCCTCATGGTGTAGTGGACGGGAACGGCATATCATGTCGCTGACCTCTCTTTCAGGAAATCTTTTAAGTAATCGAGTGCTGCCTGCATATTTATGTATGCACCTTCTGTAAGCTCCTCTTTGAAGTCGAATTCATGCCCCTTTATATGCAAAACGTATGAATCGGGATGTTTGCCGTAAATCTTGTTGCACAGGTCTATAACGTATGAAACTGAAACGGCGTGCATTGTAAACTCAATCCTGGCGTTGTCCGGTCTCACCTTTTCAAGCTTAAAATGCTCCAGGTCTTCAACTACTGAGGCATCCACAAAAATAACGGTGTCATATCCTTCTACAACCGCAGCATCTTCAACGTTAAGCTGATAGTTGCAGTCAGTTGACACATGTTCCATATTCTCCGCTTCAATCCATTTATCGATCTCTTCGATAAACCTTGCTCCCAGTCCGTCATCCTGCCTGCCGGGATTACCGTATCCGTAAATCAGGATCTTCTCCATATAGTAATAACTGTTAAATAACTTCTCCGGTTCAGATACAACAATACCGCAAAAAAATTTATACAGTAAATTCTGTATCCTGAACAGGGATATTAAAATTTAAACTAAAAAGTCCGCCTGCATGACGGACTTTTTATATTGCTGAAGAAACATGTTATGATCTGTAGTGATCAATTTCCTTGCCGTCTGCCCCAACAAGCTGTATATCCAGAGGCATTTTGCCAAGGGCATGTGTTGCACAGCTAAGACAGGGGTCGTAAGCCCTGATAGCTATTTCTACCGCATTCTTCATCGGTTCGGTGATCACCTCCTGTCCCGACATCATTTTCTTCGCCACGAAGTTAACTGACCGGTTCATCGGCTCATTGTTGTTCGTGGTTGATACAATGAGGTTCGCCATTGTGATCTGGTCATCCTCATTGATCTTGTAGTGGTGGAACAAAGTGCCGCGAGGTGCTTCTATCAGTCCCACTCCCTCGTTTGTCTTCTGCCCTTTAACAACCAGGTCGTCTTTCAGCAGGTCGGGATCCTGGAGCAGCTCCTTGATCATTTCTCCTGCATGCAGCAATTCGATCAGTCTTGCCCAGTGTGTATGAAGGCAATAGTTGTTTGGCTTTCCGTTGGTATGCGCCCTGAAAGCTTCAAACTCTTTCTGGGCTTTAGGTGTAGGTATGAAGTCGCAGCAGTTAAGACGTGCCAGCGGTCCTACCCTGTACCATCCCTTATCCTTGCCAAGCTCCTTGATGTATGGGAATTTCATGTAGCTCCAGTCACGCACCTCTTCCTCAATATACTTGTAATACTCCTGGTAGTCCACATCGTTGAGCACCTTGTTACCTTCGGCATCAACAGCCCTCATCACACCGTGGTAAAGATCCATTGCCCCGTCTTTCCTTACAATGCTGAAGTGATTTGAGGGGAAGTATGCAAAGTTGTCTATGAAATCGCGGTTTTTCAGGTAGTAATCTTTGAAGAAATCAACTGCACCCTGTGCCCACTCAATCATTTTATCGGCATTCAGCGGATCATCACCTTTAAGGAGCAGGTCACGCTCTTCTGTGGTGAGGTTCTTATTTATTCCACCGGGTATAGCCCCTGTACCGTGGATCTTTTTGCCGGCAGTGTGACTTATTATCTCCTGGCCGTACTTCCGCATCATTACCCCCTGGGTTGCCAGTTCGGGGTAGTTGAGAGCCACTCCAACAACATTACGTATCGCCGGGTCAGCGTCATATCCCAGAAGAAAATCGGGGGATGCGAGGTGGAAGAAGTGGAGTGCATGTGACTGGAATATTTGTCCGTAATGCATCAGCCTTCTCATTTTTTCGCCGGTCGGTGTCAGTCCGTCGCCCGTACCTGCACCTACTATAACATCAAGGGCTTTTGCAGCTGCCAGGTGGTGGCTGACGGGACAGATACCGCACAGGCGCTGAACCAGGACGGGAGCTTCCCAGTAGGGGCGTCCCTGGACAAAACGTTCAAACCCCCTGAACTCAACAATATGAAGGCGCGTTTGTGCCACATTCTTATCCTTGTCAAGTTTTATGGTAACTTTGCCATGCCCTTCAACTCTGGTTACTGGTTCTATAGTTATTTTTTTTGTCATTGCTTAACTTTTTGATTAATCAAACTTAACTAATTCGTAAGGTATATCTAATTCTTTGCCCGTAACAAGTGCCACAACGGCCTCCCATAACAGGTCCGCTTTGGGCGGACAGCCCGGAAGGTAGTAGTCCACCTTCACAATCTCATGCAAAGGATAAACTTTGTCTGTTATTATCGGCAGCTCTTCATCGTTGGGCATGATCTTTTCCTTGTTTTCACCAACTGTCAGGCCATCAAGGTAAGCTTCATCCAGGCACTCCTTTACGGGTATTCCGTTTCTCATAGCAGGAAGTCCTCCCATAATCGCGCACTCACCCACAGAGATGAGTATCTTGCAGTTTTTCCTGAAATCTTTAAGTACTTCAATATTTTCCGTGTTGCAGCAGCCTCCTTCAATGAGTCCTATATCACACTCTTTTGTAAATGTTTTAATGTCATCAATGGGCGATTTATTGAATTCAACCAGCTCTATAAGCTTAAGTATCCTTTCGTCAATATCGAGAAGCGACATATGACACCCGAAACACCCTGCTAAAGAAGCTGTTGCTATAATTGGTTTGCTCATTTTTTCCTCCGTTTTTATTGTTGTGATTTTTCAATATCGGAACCTATCGGCTCGTTGTCGTACTTCCTTTTTCCGATAGGATTGACAAAACCGACCTCTTTTTTCAGAATGGCTCCGACTGGACAAATATCCATTGCTTCCTGTGCAAGCTCATCGCTGATATTTGCGGCAAGCTTTTCATCCATAGATATTTCAAGGGTTTTTCCCCTGCCCTTGAATGCAAAATAGCTTCTTCCTTTCTCATCCTTGATCATCCGGATGCAACGCTTGCAGAATATGCAGCGGTTCTTCTCAAGGAAAATTTTGGGTGATTTTGCATCAAGTTCCCTTCTTTCAAATGCGTAAGGGAAGCGTGGTACCATCATCTGGTATTTGTACCCCAGTCCCTGCAGGTCGCAGTCGCCGCTTTTTTCGCATGCAGGACAGAAATGGTTTCCTTCAACAAAAAGCATTTCAACTATTGCTTTCCTGATATCCTGCAATTCCGGCGTATTGTTTTCAATATCACCGCAATTTTCATCTATCGGGAGAGTGCAGGCCGTAACATAGCGGTTGTTCACCTTTACCGTGCAGATCCTGCATGAACCTGCCGGCTTCACACCTTTCCAGTGGCAAAGGACAGGTATGTAAACCCCGTTTTCGGCCGCGACGTCAACGAGAAGCTGACCCTTTTTGCCCGTGCACTCTTTGCCGTCTATTGTGAATTTTATTGTATCACTCATTATTATTGTGTTTTTTTAATTAGCAATGTTGTTTATTCATGAACGATTGGTGGACGACCAACAGCTTTGCACGATTCTGCAATAGCTTTTTTCATATCGAAGTCGCTTTGGAAATCCACATCTTTCACCCTCGATTCATAAAGTTCACGGAAGTTGGCGATGGTAGAGGACACGGGGTTTGCCGAAGTTTGTCCCAGTCCGCAACGGCTGGTATTCCTCATTATCTCCCCCCATTGTACCATATTTACAAGATCGGGCTTGATTCCCCTGCCTTCAACTATCTTTTCAACCTGTCTTCTGAGGATCATGTTGAAAGAGCGGCAGGTAATACATGAACCGCATGATTCGTCCTCAAAGAATTCCATGAAGTTGAGCACTATATCCTTTATCAGGTCGCGCTGCTTACCTATAACAATCATCGAACCTCCTGTAGGCAGGTCTTCAATTGCTATCCTGCGGTTGAACTGTGAAGGCGGGACGCATACACCCGACGGCCCGGCAACCTGTACAGCCTGCACGTCGCTTGCCTCAACCATATCAAGCATTTCCTTTATTGTCATTCCCCATTCAACCTCATAAACACCGGGTTTTTTGCAATCGCCTGAAATACTGAGAAGCTTGGTTCCTGCCGATTCCTCGGTGCCCATTTTCCTGTACCACTCTCCTCCGTTTTCCACAATTTTCACTGCTGAGCAGAATGTCTCAACATTGTTTATAATAGTGGGTTTTTCATTGTATCCGCTTTGCGTCGGGAAAGGCGGACGGTTGCGGGGTTCTCCCCTTTTGCCTTCTGTCGATTCTATCAGTGCAGACTCCTCTCCGCATACATAGGCGCCTGCACCTGACTGGATCCTTATGTCGAAAGAAAATCCTTTGCCCATAATGTTTTCACCCAGCATATTCTTCTCTCTCAGCTCATCCAGTATGCTGTTCAAAAATCTGAGCAGGTAGTTGTATTCATATCTCAGGTAAACAATTCCTTCTTTGGACCCGATAGCCCAGCCTGCAATTGTCATACCTTCAAACATCATTTTCGCTCGTTCTGTCATCAACACCCTGTCCTTGAATGTTCCCGGCTCCCCTTCATCCGCATTGCAGAGTACGTAACGGTCGCCGCTTTCCTGTGAACAGAACAGCCACTTCAGTCCGGTTGGAAAGCCTGCACCTCCCCGTCCGCGCAGGTTGGATTCCTGTATTTCGCTGATAACATCCTTGGGATTCATTGACAAGGCCTTTGAGAGACTCTTGCCTGCTTCGTAATCTCCCAGGCAAACAGGACCGGCTTTCCGGATATTGTTCTTTACCATTGATTTTACAAGCGGATGGGCGTTGTTGCCGTCGCCATATTCGGTGACCATTGATTCAACCGGCTTTCCTTCCTTCATATCTGATACGATCTTCCTCACCTTTTCACGGTTAAGTCCGGTAAAGACAGTTGAATTGATCAGACCGGCCGGTTCCTGGTCAGACATACCCATACAGGCGGTATAGTGAAGGCTGATGAGTCCGTCAGCGGTTTTTTCACCAAACTTTATGCCTGTAAGTTTTTCAAATTCATCAACTACTTCAGCCAATCCCATCATTCCTGAAACAGCTGCGTTATTAAGGTATACCGCATACTTGCCGACCGGTTCGGCAGAAAAGAAATGATAAAATGTCCTGGTCTGGCTGACATCAGCTTCAGAAATTCCAAGCCCCGAAGCAATAAGGCTCACCGCTTTCTCCGGGACGCATCTGAACTCATTTTGTACTGACAACAGTATGTCCATCAGACGATCCGGAGATTTGCCATTGGATTCGATAATTCTGTTAATTTTTTCTTCCATACATTATAATATATTAGCTGTGACTGATAATAAATGACCTTTTTAAAAGCGTAACAAATATATACTTTCCCCCAGAAATAAAAAACCTTTTTAGTCATACCCGCAATACAATACCGCAGAA
>SLCF01000016.1 GCA_007125955.1 Bacteroidales bacterium
ATCATCTCGTCAATGGCAACCTTTTTGAAAAGCTTTGCAAGGAGATCATACCCCTGGTCGTCACAATGAAAATGAAAGTACATATATTGATGAACGGCGCCCAATTCGTCAGCGACAGCTTTGTTTAACAATTCAATGCTCTTTTCTTTTTTCATATTTATCCTTTTTTCAATTTATAATAATCATTTTTACTTGATTGAATACAAAAGTAAGAATTTATATTTACTATGACAAATCAGTATTTTGCGGGAACCCCTGGTTCAGGTATCGTGTTCAGGATAAAGTCACGCAAATGATCGTTTGATAATTCAAGGTCTTCGTGACGAAGATACATCATGTGCCCGCTTCTGTATCCCTCAAACCTCATCCTGTCAGACAGCCTCCCGGACGGGTCCATATGCCAAAGGTTATATTTGGCATTGAAATAGTCAGTGGCACCATCAAAATACCCGGACTGCACCATTACGTGAAGAAACGGGTTTTCAGCCATTGCACGACGAAGGTTTAATCCTGTACGGTCGCCGCTGCGGTCCCACGGATGTACGCGTCCGCCTATCTGCCAGTACTCAAGATCGGTTTCATATTCCAGTTGTTCACGGAGATAGTGGTTTATGGCAGGGGCAAAGCTGTGGTTCCAGGAAGCCATTTCCGCTGCATAATCGTACCTGTCGCCTGCATTCTCGCGGTCAATCCCTTTATACCTTGAATCAAGCCTGCCAATTGTAAAACCCCTGTCGCGCAGCAGCTCTTTCCAGAAAAAGGATGTTGGAACGGCCAGGTTGTAGTTCATCACCACCTCCTCTGAAAGACCTGAGTAGCGCGATATCTGTCTTGCCACATCTCTTCTGCGCTGCTCATCAAGTGAGCCGCCGAGCGCAAGAGCAGGTAAGAGTTCTTCAATTGTGAACTCCTCGACCAGCGGAAGTATATCGTAAAGATCCTGCTGCTGAAGATCGCTGTCAAGTGCTTCATGGTACCAGGCAGTTGCTGAGTAATAGGGAAGGTTCAGCGCATCCCTTACCGGACCGCTCCTGTCCAATCCAAGTCCGGTTGGAGAAACAAGTACAACCCCGTTGAGGAACATATGGTGTGACCCCTGAAGCCTTCTTGCCAGACCTGCAACACGGGTCGTGCCGTAACTTTCACCTTTAAGGTATTTCGGGGATACCCAGCGGTTATGCCTTGATATGAAAGTTGATATCCATTCGGCCAGATAGGCAATGTCAGAGTTTACACCAAAAAACCTTTCCCTGCTCACATCCTTGTCAATTATCCTTGAAAAACCGGTATTTACAGGATCTACATACACAATGTCAGCAACATCGAGGATGGAGTGGTCGTTGTTTACAACCCCGTAAGGCTGGACAGGATATCCTTCTTCATCAATTTTCAGGAAGCGGGGACCTGTATAACCGATGTGCATCCAAACTGAAGAAGATCCGGGACCACCGTTAAAGGAAAAAACAATGGGGCGCCTGCTTTTATCATCAATATCGCTGCGTTCATAGAAGACGTAAAAGACCGATGCTATCGGGTCGCCGTCTTCATTCCATACAGGCTGGGTACCTGCTGTAGCATTGTATGGAATACGAACTCCTTTTATTGATACTTCATGTTGTGTGGTAACCGGGTCATCAATCCTAATCTCCCGTTCCTGAGCTTTTGCAGGAGAAAACATAAATGCGGCAAGGAAAAATGTCAAAACTGAAAACTTCAGGAAAAAACTTCTGGATAGTTTTAATTCATTCATAACTTTATCTTTTTGGTTAGGAAATTTTTTATGACTTAAAGTTAAAAAAATATATCAATTTCGTTTGAAAAAGAGCACCAAACAATAATTCATCCCCAATAACTGCAAAAAAATAATTACAGGTTATCTGGCATGAAAGCATATGACAAAATTATTATGCAATTACCCTCAAGTTTTGTAATATTGTTCCGGAAACTAAAAACGATATTTTATTATGCTGGATACAATATTTAAACACAGAACTATACGTAAGTACAAAAGCACTCCGGTAGATGAATCGATTCTTGAGGAGATACTGAAAGCAGGAACGAGGGCATCCACTACCGGCAATGCACAGGTTTACAGTATGGTTGTTACAAGAGACAAGGAATTGCGTGAGAAGCTTTGGGAAACCCAGTTCAAGCAGGATATGGTAAAAGAGGCACCCGTTGTAATAACTTTTTGCGCAGATGTGAACCGATTCAGCAAATGGTGCAGGCAGAGAAATGCAGACCCCCATTACCATAATTTCCTCTGGTTTTTTACAGGTTCCATAGACGCCCTTCTTGCATCCCAGAATGCAGCCCTTGCAGCAGAGGCTCACGGTCTTGGTATATGCTATATGGGGCCCACAATTTATATGGCACGTAAAATTATTGAAGTCCTTGATCTGCCGAAAGGAGTAGTTCCTGTTGCAACTCTGGTTGTAGGGTATCCAGATGAAGAGCCGGAACTGACTGACAGGTTGCCCCTGGAGGGAGTTGTTCACTACGAAACCTACCAGGATTACACAAAGGAGGATATAGACCGTATATATGCCGAAAAGGAATCTCTCGAACTCACTAAAGAGTTGCTGAGTATAAATGAAAAGGAGACGCTGGCCCAGATATTTACAGACAACCGTTACAAAAAGGATGACAATATACATTTCTCCAAAGAACTCCTGCAGGTTTTAAAAGAGCAGGGATTCATGGATCATGAAAAATGATCTGCTGACAGAGAATCAGGGGAAGAATTTTAACACCCTAATACCCTTATGCTTTCATAAAAAAATCAGCCATGAACAACATCCGTTGGAACCTTGATGGTAAAAGGGCTCTTGTAACCGGCGCCACAAAAGGGATTGGGCTTCAGGTTGCAAAGGAGCTGCTGTTTCACGGAGCGGAACTTTTTATTACAGCCAGAAGTACTGATGCAGTTGAAGCAACTGCTGAAGAGCTGGGAAGGGACCGTGTATCCGGAATTGCAACCGATGTAAGTGAAGCTTCACAAAGAAAGGAATTGCTTAAGGCTGTTTCTGAAAAATGGAAATACCTGGATATACTTGTTAACAATGCAGGAAAAAATATCAGAAAAAAAACCCTTGAATACAGCAACAGTGAGTACAGTGATATAATGGAAACAAACCTGCATTCTGCCTACGAGTTGTGCAGGTTGTTCCATCCGCTCCTAAAGGCTGGCGGAGATTCCGCTATAGTCAATGTGAGCTCGGTAGCAGGGTTAACTTCCGTCCGTACAGGTGTTGTTTACGGAATGACAAAGGCAGCAATAAACCATATGACAAAGTATCTGGCAGTTGAGTGGTCTGGTGACGGGATACGCGTAAACGGTGTTGCACCGTGGTATATTCGAACACCCCTGGTGGAATCGCTTCTGAGTGACAGTGAATACAGTGAAGAAGTGATTTCCAGAACACCTATGGGCAGGACAGGTGCTCCTGAAGAGGTTTCAGCTGCAGTGGCATTTCTTTGTATGCCTGCTTCATCGTATATAACGGGCCAGACAATCCATGTTGATGGAGGGTTTACTGTATACGGCTTTTAATGGTGCTCAGTCCGGCAGAAATATTAACTCAATTTTCCCGAGATGAACTGGGATACAGCTATTGACGATTTCAGGATTTTTATCCGGCTGGAAAGGTCTTTGTCGGATAACTCACTGAGCGCCTACACGGCCGATGTCCAGAAATTCAGAACCTTCATTGAATCCGGTTATCCGGGATTGGCACCGGCTGATGTGAAACTGGAGCACCTCAGGGAGTTTATGAACACTCTGTCCGCAGTTGGTATAGGTGCACGTTCACAAGCCAGAATAGTTTCTGGTATAAGATCTTTTTACAGATATCTGCTGTTGAATGACATTATTGAGTCCGATCCCACCAAACTGCTAGACCTCCCGAGAACCGGCAGGAAACTTCCAGAAGTACTGTCAGTTGCCGAAATAGAAACTATGCTCGGGAGTATTGATCTGAGCAAGCCGTTCGGATTGCGCAACAAAACCGTTATTGAAATTATGTACGGATGCGGACTGAGGGTTTCCGAGCTTGTGGGACTGGGAATAACAGATCTTTACCTTAAGCAGGGTTTTGTGAGAATAACGGGTAAGGGCGACAAGCAGAGACTGGTGCCGATTGGAGGCGAAGCATCAAAAAGCCTGGGGCTTTACCTTGATGAGAGAAGAACCCTGCCGGTTTCAAAAGGCCATGAAAATGTGGTATTTCTTAACAGGCTTGGTAAGCGCTTAACACGTGTTATGATTTTTTCCATAGTCAAAGATATTGCCCTCAGGTCCGGAATAAAAAAGAATATCAGTCCCCACACATTCAGGCACTCTTTTGCTTCACACCTGATTGACGGGGGAGCAGACCTTAGAGCCGTACAGGAGATGCTCGGGCATGAATCAATACTGACCACCGAGATTTATACACATCTTGACAGGGAATATTTAAGGGATGCGATAATCAGGTTTCATCCCCGCTCCTGAACCATATTTCCGTTATTTTGAGCTGCTGCGGCCAGACTGTTTTCCATAAGTTCAAACAGGCGTGTAATATTTTCAATAGTTTCCTCATCAAAATCATCAAGCGTAATACGGCTTTCCTTTACGTAACTGGAAAATGAAGCTGACAAAAGCTCACGGGACATGTTGTTCTCTTCAACATATGTTGAGTTTGTCCCTGTTATGCCGGTTCTTTTATTGAGTATGAATTTTTTGAAATCAAGGGTTGAAAAAAGGTCTTCCGGACTGTTAAATTTTTTTACTGTTACAAGACTGCCTGAATTGCATTTGCCGTCCGCGAAATGTACCAGTTTGCTCTCAGTGCCACCTTCAGTTTTGTTACTCCCGTTGAAAATCAGAATAACAAACTCCACACCCCATCCCAGCAGTATATTTGCAACGGGAGCTATTCCGGAGATACCCGTTGCAGGTATGAAAAATATCTCCCCCTTTCTGCCTGCAAGTCTGTAAAGTGTTGACAGATAATGGTAGGAACATATATCCTGAACTATGACATTGTTTTTCTTTTGAACAAACGGCTGTTCCCATAGTCTTGTGCCCATTAATGAATAAAGTGGGGACAGGGTGTCATTTGTTGTTGTATGCAGTTTTTGCGCACTGTAAACAACTGTTTCGCTTGTGTAGTTGCTTTTCTGTTCCCGCTGAACGGCCATAAGGCGGTAAAGCTTGTTCATATCCAAAAGGTTGGGGGAATGTGTTGTATATACTATCTGCATACTCTCTTTTATATCTTCAAATACTTTCAGTACATCTTCCTGTGCCCTGGCATGCAGACTGAGTCCGGGCTCATCTATCAGCAGCACCTGCTTTATCTTTTCATTGTGCCTTGCATTTGCCTTCAGTTCCAGGTAGAATGAAAGGAACCACCGGACACCCCGGCTTCTTTGTTTGGGATAGAGCCGTTCGTGTTCGTCCTTGATCCAGAATTCAAGATATGGCTTTCCCTTTTTTTCGGGATGGGAATAATCATAATGCTCCAGCTCAAAATTGATCTTTATTTTGTTCGCCTTGCCGACGTTTTGACTCCAGTACTCCTGGAAATCAACTGTGATCTCGCCGTTAAGATTTTCAATTTTCTGTTTCAGTATCCGGTTGTTGGACTGCATAAAGAATCCGGGCTCAAGTCCCGCCACCATAAGAAAATTCTTAACAGCTTTAAATCCTTCAGCTTTGAGATTATTGGTAAAGATATCATCCAGGTCTATCCTGTTCGGCAGCAAACTGCTGAAGTCCTCAAAAAACTCAAATCCTGGTATCAGATTGAAAAATTCTTTACCTGCATGCTCCCTGGTGGTATATTTTTCAATTGCTTCAGACTCTTCAGCCGCCTCTTTTTCGGCTGAAAAAAGATCCTGGCCTTTTAAAAACTTTTCCAGAACGAAGGTTTTGTAAAGAAGCTGTTTTTTAAGTATTTCCGTTGACAGACCGGTTTTGCTTTCATTATCTGTGTAATATGGAGAATTTTGTTCAATTTTTTCCGCGAGTTGCAGTGTTTGTTTTGCGTAACCGTTTAACATCTCATTATCGACTATGAAACGCTTTTTTTCATCAAGCATCGAGCTGTATTGCTCTTTCAGCTCTTCAAGGTTCCTTATATCATTATTTATCGCCTCAGCTGAAGCTGTCAGTTTTTCCCGGTTATTTCTTTGTTTTCTCTTTTTTGAAAGCTTGATCGTTTTGGATAGCTTACCCGACAATGCGTTCCTTTTCTTTTTTAACTCCTCTAAACTCTTTTCCAGATCATTTATCAGTTTAATGGTTTCTTCTTCTTTCTCAATAAGTTCTCCCCCCTTTTCAAGTATATTTTCCTGCTTTTCTTTTACTTCACTATAAAAATCATCATAAACAGCCGTCACTTCATTTCCTGAAAGGAATAAATTGCTTTGAATATTATAGTCCCATTTGCGGGTTAGAGTCACCTTTCCAGTTTTGCGCATAATATGAGCCGCCTCCTCCAATAGCATCCCTTTTTGCAAGACTGATTCAATTTCATCCGGTTCTGCAGTGAATGTGCATGATACCTCAGGGAAGCTCATATCGCTTCTGAGAACATCCTCGCAGATGCTTCCCCTGGAAAAACTGTACAGAGCTTCCAGGACTGATGTTTTGCCGGATTCATTCTGGCCAATGAGAGCGGTAATATTGTCCGGCGAAAGGCAGTCGCATCCTGTGTTAACTATACTTCTGAAGTTTTTTATATGGAAACCTGAAAGTCGCATACAATTATATTTTATTTTAAAACCGGTTTCATATGGATTCCTGTTATGAGTATATCGTCAATCTGTTCCTCTTTTCCCATCCATTCCCTTATAGTTTGTTCAAGGATCAATCTTTGCTTTTCCATTTTTTCAGTGTGTATGTCAAGCAGGAGCTTTCTGAAAGCACGGTATTTGAACTTTTTGTTTCTGGGCCCTCCGAACTGATCGGTATAACCATCTGTGAAAAGGTACAGCCTGTCATCCTTTTCCAGGTCGATCTCCCTGTTTGCAAAAGATCTCTCCTCCGTTGCACTGATTCCGACAGGCATTTTGTCGGGCTTAACTTCAATCAGCTCATTGTTCCTGATGATGTATGCCGGATTGTTTGCACCTGAAAATTGCAGTTTTCTCTCCGCAGGGTCAATCAGGCAAAGCGACATGTCCATTCCGTCCCTCGGTTCTTCATTTTTGCCTGTCTGCTGCAAAGCATTCATTACCTTTTCCCTCAGGATGTTCAGAATCCGGTTTGCCTTGTTGGTGTGACCGTTACGAATAATATCATTAAGAAAGGTAATCCCGAGGAAACTCATCAGTGCGCCTGGTATCCCATGACCGGTGCAGTCAGCTACAGCAAGGCAGATATTTCCGTTATTACGGGCAATCCAGTAAAAATCACCGCTGATTGATTCTCTTGGCATGAAGAGTATGAAATGGTCAGGCACCAGCATCTCAAACAACTTTTTATCCGGAAGAAGCGCCTGCTGAATAAGTCCGGCATACCGCAGGCTTTCCCTTACCTCCCTGCCTCCCGGTGATAAGTTTCGCTTAAGCGACACGTTATTTGGCTTCCTATCAGGTGCTGACATTGAAAAAAGTTTGGTAAATCCCGACACTATTTAATTATAACGAATTACATGAACAATAGGTTGCAATTCATTTGTTTTCTTTTTTTTACGCAAATATAAGGTCTAATTGTTTCATTTTTTCGCTGTTTTTAATGAGGGGACTGTTCAATCCCCCGGTTTAGATTCCCGGACCACTGTGTACCGGCAGTTTACCGGTAAAAGTTAGTAACAAACTGTCATGTTTTTAGCTTATTAAATTGCCATTTTGACCTGTTTACAGCGGATCATGAGATTGGCAAAATATTTGCCAAGTGAAAAATAAAAACTGTTTTTAATTGTTTATATGATTTGCAGTAATCGTATTAATATAATAATAACAAAACGAGATGGCACCAATATTTATAATTTTTCTGGTTTTTGTATTGCTTAGCTGGCTTGTGGGCAACCGGATGAAATCGCGTTTCAGGAAATATTCAAAAATACCGGTAAATTACGGTCTTACCGGGAGAGATGTAGCAGAAAAAATGCTTGCAGAAAACGGTATATATGATGTTAAAGTCGGGTCTGTTGCAGGTAAGCTTACAGACCATTACAATCCGTTAAAAAAAGAAGTTAATCTCAGCAGGGAAGTTTATTACGGGAAGAGTGTCGCATCGGCCGCAGTTGCTGCTCATGAATGCGGACATGCAATACAGCATGCACACGCATACAGTTTTCTGCAGATGAGATCGGCACTTGTACCTGTAGTTAGTGCTACATCTAAATGGGTTCAGTGGATATTGCTTGCCGGTATAATTATGGTTGAGAGTTATCCGGGGATTTTGCTGGCGGGAATAATAATGTTCGGCATGACCACGCTTTTCAGCCTGATCACTTTGCCTGTGGAGATAAATGCAAGTCAGCGTGCGCTTGCATGGCTCAACCACAGCAATATAACGACCAGGGCCACACATCCCCATGCACAGGATGCTCTCAAATGGGCTGCATATACTTATGTAATTGCAGCACTTGCATCGCTTGCAACCCTGCTATTCTATATATGGATCTTTATGGGAAGACGCTGATGTCATCTCCTTTGTTTTCGTTGGGTTCAATAAGGTTCTTAGACAGAAAAGTTGAAAATCTATGGAATTCAAGGATTACTACAGCATACTTGGGGTCAACAGGAATGCTTCCCCGGACGAAATAAAGAAAGCCCGTCACAGGCTTGTGCACCTTTATCATCCTGACAAGAACCAGGACGATGAAGGGTGCAGGCATAAATTCATTGAATTGGAAGAGGCGTATGAAGTTCTCAGTGATGATGAAAAGAGAAATAAATATGACACGATTCTGAAAGAAAGGGAATTCGGAAAGGGACGATCCGGCGCAGAAAGTTTCAGTTTTGAAGGTGGGCGCCATCGTGATTTTTCTTCGATGAATGATATGTTTTCCGATTTTTTCAGTTTCTTTTTTTCAGATTCCGGAAAGCCCCGTAAAAGAGATTACCGTGACGGGGATGATGTTCATTATGACGACCTGCTGAAGTAATTATCATGAAAGGGAGGTTTCATGGAATATAAGGATTATTACAAAATACTTGGAGTTGACAGGTCGGCTTCACAGGAGGATATAAAAAAAGCCTACCGGAAGCTTGCCCTGAAATACCACCCGGACAGGAATCCGGATAACAGTGAAGCGGAGCTAAAGTTCAAGGAATTGAACGAGGCATACGAAGTGCTGAAAGATCCCGAAAAAAGGAAAAAGTACGACAAACTTGGTTCTAACTGGAAACAGTATCAGCATGCTGAAGGGTTCGATTTTGAGGATTTTGCCAAATCATCCGGGTTCGGAGGCAGGAATGCCGGATTTGGATTTGAAGGTACTTTCGGGGATATTTTTGGCGAAAGATCGGAGTTTTCCGATTTCTTCAATTACTTTTTCGGCCGCGCTTCTTCGCGCGGGACTTCACGTGAATCATCTTCATCATTTTTTGAAAGGGGTTCAAAGGGAAGTGATTATGAGCATGATCTTCGCATATCCCTTGAGGAGGCTTACAACGGTACAACAAGAATAATAAACATCAACGGAGAAAAACTAAAGATCAAAATAGCTCCCGGGACCCCTGAAGGGAAGAGGTTAAGAATGAAGGGTAAAGGCGGAAGGGCATCCGGAAAGGGTGAAAGCGGCGACCTCATCCTGAAAGTTGTTTACGAACCGCACCGGATTTTTGATTGTTTCGGAAAAGATCTGCATTGTACCGTGCCTGTGGATATATTTACCGCAGTGGCCGGAGGTGAGGCCACAGTACCTGCACTGAAGGGCAGCCTTTCGATAAAGATACCCAAAAATACAGGCAGCGGAAAGGTTTTCAGGCTAAAGGGAATGGGAATGCCCGGAGAAAAAAGCGGTGAAAAATCAGGTGATCTTTATGTGAAAATAAAACTTACGGTGCCCCGCGATATCTCCCCCGATGACATGGAGATCATAAAAAAACTTTCCAAAAAATACGGCAGGAAGAAGTAACTTTTTCAACACTTTGCCGTCTTACATCTAAACAATCCGAATACTGTTCGTTAACGTACACGGTTGTTTCAAATCCGTGCACTTGTTTTTTCAGATTGTTTTTAATAGTGCAGAAAATTAGCATATTACATATGATGGCACGATAAATGTTCTTATTAGTTTTCTTAAAGTGTATAAACAATAATTTTAAAAACCATATCGATGAAGATAGATCTGAAACAAAATGAGATGGTTGTGAAAGCCGGTAATTCTGACTTCTTATGCCCTGAAGAAAAAGTTGAAGGGAAGTTCATTGTTACAAACCAGAGGCTCTATTTCAAGTCTTTTAACGGGAACGGGGACAAATATGATCTGGAGGTTGAACCTGGACAGATTAGGGAAGTGCATTTTTTCAACACCGGTTTCCTTTCACCCAACGGACTGAAGATCATTCTCAGGGGTGGTGAAGATTTGAAGTTCAGGATAAAAAATCGCAATGCTTTCGGGGAATTGATCAACAAAATGTATTGATCAGACATCAGTAATTTAGCAAGCCGGGCAGGAGGCAGCGATATTCTTTGAAGAACTGATCAACAAAATGTATTTATCAGAGGGATAACCGTTTTTAGAAACGTCCGGCCCGTTCAGTCGCCTTTCCCTTTTAAATTCATTGTTGAGAGCAGTCCGCAGGCCGCAGAAATGTCTCGTCCCCTCGATTTGCGAATGGTGGTAAAAACACCTTTTTTCATAAGTGCATCCCTGAATTTTTCAACCGGTTCCTCCTCCGGTTCGCCAAGGGGAGAGCCGGGTATGGGATTGAAAGGTATAAGGTTTATCCTGCACCTGATGCCTTTCAATATTTCTGCAAGTTTGGTGGCATGACTGTTTGAATGGTTCATGTTCCGGAAAACGATATATTCAACCGAAATCCGACGCTGGTTTTCTATATCAAAACCTCTTATCTCGTCAAGCACGTTTTTTAAAGGGTGAACTTTTTCCACCGGCATTATGGCTCTCCTTTCTTCTTCAAAAGGGGAGTGAAGGCTTATTGCCAGGTGACAGTTACTCTTTTTAAGGAATTCTGTTACATCACCTGTAATACCTATTGTGGAAACTGTGATTCTCCTGGGGCTCATGGCATATCCCCAACCGGAAGTCAGTATCTCCAGACTCTTCAATACTTCTCCGGTGTTGTCAAGGGGTTCGCCCATACCCATATAAACGATATTTGTAATTTTTTCTTTTTCAGGAACGGAGTGAAACTGGTTTAGAATTTCCCCGGCTGAAAGATTCCCGTGGAATCCCTGCCTGCCGGTCATGCAGAAGCTGCACCCCCACCTGCAACCTACCTGTGTTGACACACACAAAGTAAAGCGTTTCCTTTCCGGAATATATGCCGTTTCTACGAACCTGTCCTCTTTAACCGGAAAAAGGTATTTTTTTGTGCCGTCAACCGATACACGGACATCACTGTAAGCAGCAAGACCTAAACTGTACTCTTTACCCAGCTCCTTTCTTGATGTTGCTGAAAGGTTTGTCATTTCATCAATGGATGTAATATTTTTCCTGTAGATCCAATCTGACAACTGTTTTGCAGCATATTTTGGCACACCCTTTTTTTCAACCACCTCAAGTAGCTCATTATGTGTCTTTCCGAATAGTGCCTCTTTCCCTTCCATCGTTATGCAGTTAACTGATTTCGCAAAAGTACATAAATTTCTTCCCTGCCTGTATAGTTTTTTTGTAATTTTGTCTTATTACGATCACAGGATGGAACATTTTATTTTCATTATACCCATTTATGCGCCAAAGTTCCTCTATATGAACATAAAAAGGCGTGATCCCTATTTTTACATTTAGGCAGGCCGGATTAAATGCCGTCTGTTCTTTCCCCTTTTTCCTATTAATCGCAATTCATTCATCATAAATATCTTTAAATAAATGGAACTTCCATTTGCAGAATCTTATAAAATTAAGGTGATCGAGCCTATTCACCGGAGCAGTCGCAATGAACGTGAACAATGGATAAAAAAGGCTCATTACAACCTTTTCAACCTTAGCAGCAACCAGGTTTATATAGACCTGCTTACCGATTCCGGAACCGGCGCAATGAGCGACTGCCAGTGGTCTGCCATGATGCTTGGTGATGAAAGTTATGCCGGCTCATCAAGTTATCACATTTTAAAGGAAACCGTAAAACGAATAACCGGATTTGAACATTTTTTACCGACCCACCAGGGACGGGCAGCTGAAAATGTGCTGTTTTCAGCTCTTGTAAAAGAGGGTGATGTAGTACCTGGAAACTCCCATTTCGATACAACCAAGGGGCATATTGAATATCGAAAGGCCACTGCAATTGACTGCACTATTGATGAAGCTTTCGATACAACGTCCACCCATCCTTTCAAGGGGAACATCGACCTGGAAAAGCTGGAGAAAGTGCTGAAAGAGTATCCGGCTGAAAGGATCCCTTTTATTGTAGTTACAGTAACATGCAACACCTCTGGAGGACAACCAGTTTCTATGCGTAATTTGAGGGAAGTCAGCAATCTGGCAAAGAAGTACGGGATAATGGTAGTTTACGATTCAGCCCGTTTTGCTGAAAATGCTTATTTCATCAAAAGAAATGAAGATGGTTACAAAGAGATGCCGGTTAAACAGATAGTCCGGGAAATGTTCTCCCATGCCGATGCCATGACCATGAGCAGCAAAAAGGATGGTATTGTAAATATGGGCGGCTTCATTGCAATGCAGGATGAAGAGCTTTTCAACAGTGCCAGCGTTTACAATATCCTTTTTGAGGGTTTCGTAACATATGGCGGTATGTCGGGGCGTGACATGAATGCGCTTGCACAGGGGCTTGAAGAGGGCACAGAATTTGATTACCTTGATACAAGGATCAGGCAGGTTGCCTATCTTGGAGAAAAACTCAAAAGCTTCAATATACCGGTACAGGAACCTTTCGGGGGTCATGCCATCTTTGTGGATGCATTGCGTTTTTTGCCCGGACTGCCCCGTGAGCAGTTCACAGCACAGACACTTGCTGTTGAGCTTTACCTTGAAGCGGGAGTGAGGGGAGTTGAGATAGGCACACTGATGGCCGACCGCGACCCGGTAACACGCGAAAACAGGTATCCGAATCTTGAGCTTGTGAGACTGGCAATACCACGCAGGGTTTACACCAATAACCATATGGATGTGGTTGCTGTTGCGCTTAAAAATGTATATGACAGGCGCGATGAAATAAAAAAGGGTTTTGAAATAGTATCTGAAGCGCCTATAATGCGTCATTTTACTGTACAGCTCAAGCGTGTATAAAAAAACCCTTCAGGCGAAGCACTGCTTCACCTGAAGGGTTAACACTCATATTTTTCTGTATCAGTTCTGCAAAAATCCTTTTTCAATCAAAGCATCTTCGATTGCTTTGCTGAAATCACTGAGGTCCCTCGGGACTCTTGACGTGATAAGGTTTCCGTCAACCACAACCGATTCGTCAACATATGTTGCCCCGGCTTCTTCAATTTCTTCCTGGATTCCGCCAACACCCGTGCAGGTGAAACCTTCAAGCACACCGGCTGTAACCAGTACCTGCGGACCGTGGCATATGCCGGCTACAGGTTTCCCTGTATTGAAGAAATCCCTCGCAAAGGCAACTACATCCTCCATTTCCCTCAGCACGGCGGGGGCTTGCCCGCCCGGAATTATAAGGGCATCAAACTCATTTACATTCACCTCATTTACAGCCCTCTCTATTACTATAGTAAACTCGCTGTTGTAAGCCTTTACCTCGGCTTTTTCAGGCCCTATTACGGTGATGTGCGCTCCCCTGTTCGTCAGATAACCTATGGGCATATACGCTTCACCGTCGTGAAAACCTTCGGCAACCAAAACTGCTACTGCGGCTGGTTCTTCGAACTCTACCACAGTTTCGGCAGGCTCACAGGCCGTGAGCATAAAAACTGTTCCCAGAATAACCAGTGGTACAATTAATTTTCTCATAGCATTTAGTTTTTTAGGTTAATTTATTATGGTGATGTGCAGTTTGTTACCTTTGAATTTTAATAACGGGGAACACCTCATGATTTATTATACAGTTATGACAGTTTATTAAATCAACTATCAGTATTTATTGTGATTATAAACAACAGCAACTAACTCATTCTACCTTGCAAGCACGAGCAATGCCCGGAACATCTGGAACCCGTCAACAAAGTCATCCATAGTGAAAGTGACACTCCTTGGCCCCGATCTTTCCACACCCGGCACCAGTTCGGCTCCCTGAGCCTGGTCGCTGCGAAGGAAGTCAACGTCAAACCTGTATGGTGCATTAAGATTGAATACCTTCATGTCGGAAAGACTTTCCAGGGCAACCTGGGTTTTCTCCATTATAAGCTCCTGTGCAACAGATGGTACAAGCGTGTTTGCTGCATATCTGCCGATACCTTTTTTTACTTCAGCAGTTACAAGTTGATTACCAAGTGTTTCTCTTGCCTGACGGCACGCTTCTTCGTCACCTGATAACATCACTACGGGAACTCCATAGTACCCGGCAACAAGCGCATTCATTTCACCTTCACCGAGTTCAACGCCGTTTACTTTTACCGAGTAAACAGATGCACCCGAATAGGTGTGATCCAGAACCCCGTCAATCGATCCTGCCCTTGCATGATAACCGATCAAAATAACAGCATCGAATGTTTCATCAATTCCCTGCATCATACTGAAAGGTTTCGGGCTGCCGGTTATGAGTCTTGCCGCAGGATTGAGTTCCGAGGCAATTATGTTCCTCATACCTCCGTGTGAATCGTTAACTATAATCTCAGTTGCTCCTGCAGCCAGGGCGCCTTCTATTGCCGCATTAGCTTCGGCTGTGGTCCATCTGCGTGCCATAGAGTAATCGCGTCCTCCGGCTGATACGTGGTCACCGTGAACTACCCCTGCAACACCTTCCATATCAACGGATATAAAAACTTTTAATCCGTCTGCATACATTTGCCCGGTTGATACAAAGAAAAGAGAAACAACCAGAACGGTAAGAGCTGAAAAAATCTTTTTCATGAGCTTTAATTTTTTAGGTTTGACAATTTTTGAAAATATTTTACCGGCCGGTTATTCCGGACGGCTCGCAAATAATCTTTTATTTATTCCCTTCAATATACCTGTCTGAAGGCCTGTTAAGTTGTTCCCAGTGCTCTTCGGAGAACTTTTCCAGGTTATCCAGCTTCAGGTCTGCTATACTGAATTTGGGACTTGCCGCTTCAAAGGGATCGGGTACTGCAACGGTTTTCATCCTTGCCGCCTTTGCAGCAATCAGTCCGTTAAAAGAATCCTCCACAGCAAGGCAATGTTCCGGCTTGCAGCCAAGCTTAACGGCGGCAGTGATATATACGGCAGGGTGGGGCTTTCCGTACTCTTCATGTACTGCGGAACAAATGGCATCAAATGCATTTTCCAGGTTTAGTTTTTCAAGAACCGTCTTTATAATCCCTGGCGAAGATGACGATGCCAGTCCTTTAGGGATCGCTTTGCCGGTGAAGAAACCAATTGCCTTGCTCACACCCGGAAGCTGCTCCCCCTTTTCCATGATAAGTCTTTTTACCTCTGCATCAATTTCCTCAATAATGTCTTGTTTTGAAGGCCCGTTCCACGGACTGATCCTGTACCAGTATGAAACAACCTCTTCTATGCGCAGGCCGGCGGTTTCCATGCACATCTCAGTGGTCAGTTCCACTCCAACCTTTTTGAAGATCTTCATTTCCGCCTCACGCCACAGGGGCTCCGAATCGATCAGCACCCCGTCCATATCAAATATTACAGCATCAATCATATTTTTCTGTCAGATTTTTAAAACAATATCACTTCGTAACCGGTAAAAGTACACAAAAATTCTATCAGGCAAAATGGTTTGACGCTATTGCTTGTCCCTCCTTCATCAACCCTGATTAAGTTTTCTTCTGTAATATTCCCGAAATTACTGCACAGAGTGTTGCTGAATTTACAAATATTAAACTTTCCCGTTGCTTTTTAAAAATGGTGAGTATTATACAGGTTAGAAAAGTAGCACCCGCCGGAAATAAATTGCAAATTACAAATTGTGATACCGGATTTTTGACATCCCCTTCAACCCACATTTCTCTTTGCTGATTAAAAAGAAATATTTATCTTTATGGATAAATATGGATACTATATGGATATATCCAAAAACATGAAAATTAAGTTAAGCTTCGGGAGCGAAGTATACCAGAAGCTGAGTCAGCAACTGAGCATGCTGGATACTTTTAAAGGAAGCTGGAAGGAAAAAGAAAGTAAGCAGGGCCAGTACTTGAAGGAGCTGCGCAAGATCGCCACGATCGAGAGTACGGGGGCTTCGACCCGCATTGAGGGAGCCAGTCTTACAAACCAAGAGGTGGGAAAACTATTGGCCTCTATAAAAGTTGCCCGCTTTGCGACCCGTGATGAGCAGGAGGTGGCGGGGTATTACGATGCCTTGGAGGTGATCCTGGAGAACTATACCGAAATTGAGATATCGGAGCGCTACATCCATCAGCTTCATGGCATCCTGCTTAAGCATAGTGATAAGGACCGTTCGCACAGGGGTAATTACAAGACATCTTCAAATAAGGTATTGGCCAACTACCCGGATGGTACTCAGCGCACGCTTTTTGATCCCACTCCACCGCACCTGACACCGGTAGAGATGCCACAATTAATCGACTGGTTAAATGAACGGATGGCGAAAAGGGACATGCACCCGCTTGTCTTTATTGCCGGTTTTGTGTATGAGTTCTTATCCATACATCCCTACAAAGATGGAAATGGACGTCTCTCCAGGCTGATTACTACACTTCTAATGATGAAACAGGGGTATGAATTTATCCAGTACGTATCCTTTGAGAACGTCATTGAATCCACCAAGGATGAGTATTACCGGGTACTGATTGACGGCCAACAGAATCGTTACAAGGACAATGAAAGGATCGACTCCTGGGTACTGTATTTTATGCAGTGTCTGATCACCCTTACCGAAAGGCTGGAGGCCAAGTATGAGACCTACAGTAAGCTTAAGACCGCGCTGAACAACCGGCAGCAGCAGGTCCTGGACTTTATTCGGGATCATGAACCTGTACAGGTTCGCGACATCAAAAAAGCCCTTGGAGAGTACTCCCGCAATACCCTGAAGAAGGATCTTGCCTACATGGTAAAGGAAAAGCTAATATTAAAAACCGGTGATCGCAGGGGAACCAGGTACCACATCCTGAAAAAAGAAGACACCTGATATCCACCCTCCCCATCTCCAGCCCTTCTGCAGTAGTTTTTTGTTATGCCTTTTGCAGTTGCCATTGCGCTGCACGTGGCAAAAGCCCCGCCAAAAAACTACTGCCCCGGGCAGGCAGTACATAATATGCCGTATATGCCAAGTGTTTTACCAGCAGAGCAATCCTTAAAAAAAAGTTTTTCTTTTAACTGAAACCACTCCTGAAAACCCGAAAGCGGCACATACGTAGATATTATGTGCCATTGCCACTCCCGCTGCCACCACACCCCAGGGCTGCGCAGTGGGCACTTAACTTGCCTAAATCCCGGATGGCTTGCCAAGGTAGAGCTGCAGTCAAACTTTAAAACCCCTTGATAAAAGAAAAACCTTCAATATGCGTAGTCAAGGCCGGATCCTAATGGGGTTCCGGTATAAACTTTTTCTTTTATCTGAGGCCTTTTTAACTGAAAAAACTACAAAATAAGTGCTCAATTAAAGGAAAAAAT
>SLCF01000003.1 GCA_007125955.1 Bacteroidales bacterium
ACCCGCAGCAGTTTGAGCTGCGGTGGTGATCGGGATCGATATCAAGGAAAGTGGTTGATTGCTGCTCCACATCAATAATAACACGCTCCAGCATTGGCACGATGGAATCGCCCGGCAGCGCGTATGGCCATATATCGGCTTCAGGGCGGCCTTCGCGGGTTTCCCAGAGAGTCATGGTTCCCACCTCCCGCTCATCTTGCCGAAACGTGCTGATTTTTTTTGAACTGGGCGACCATTTCATTAGCGGGCGATCAGACCGGCGCCAGCCGTGGTTATCCGTGGCGTATCCGTAATTATGCCCGCCATCGGTAGTGAGCTGTATGCGTTCGTCTGTTTCAATCACTTGCACCCAAAGGTTGTTCTCTTCAATGTATGCGGCGAGTTTACCATCGGGCGAGGTTACCGAATTTTGTACCGGGGAATGTACAGTTTCATATAAAGAGCATTCATAGTCTTGCAACGAGCAACGCCAGACCGCATCTTCGCGCTCAAAACGGATGGTGGTTGCATCATCATAAAACCTGAGATTTTGAAGCTGGAGATTTTCCGGGTTAGTTTCTGAGCCTGTTGCTTCTTCAATCGCATCGGCAAGGCGTCCATGATCAAAAGCAAGTTCCCGTGTTTGGCCGGCTACATTAACCAGCATGTAGCGGTTACCTTCACGGGAGTTTTGAATATACCAAAAGCGGTTCTCATCAATCTGGTTTGGATTAACATTGCTGTAAAAAACTTTGTCTGCAAGGTTCCATGAGAGCATGGCTTCGGCTCGTTCGTAAGCTTCCTGCATATCCTGGGCAGCAACAGAAAAGGTTGTTCCAAGCAAAAGCAGGAAAGCGACTGGTATTATCCGTTTTTTCATAAATAGAGGGGTGTGTTTTTTATTTATCAAGCGGTTTAAATAACCGGCTTTGGAATATAAAAATAAAGAAAAAATTCATAGTAGCAGTGCAGAATTGAAACATTTAACAAAGTTTATGCGAATACAATTCAATTTCAGGTTGCAAAGAGCATTGTTTAGTATAGTTTCTCTGCAATTTGGCTTAGCGCTGAGTTCAGGCACATTTCATCTGGATGCAGGAGTTGCGAAGCAACGGGCAGAAAAAAGTTCAGCTTTGCTGAACCGAGCCCCGCCAGGGGCGAGGCCGGCGGAGCCAATGTGCCTGAACGTTCCCACGGTATGTTTTCGTTCGGTAAATCATGGCACCTAATTCTGATTACCAAAATAAATTCATTAATAAATTCCGAGATCCAACCAAAACCATTGCCCGAACAAAATATAGCGTGTGTTGGCAACTGGACCTTTATTATTTAAATATGTTTAGATAATTTGCAAAAACATACATTCGACTCCTTTGCCCTCCGGTTATCTCTTTTAAAACTCTTATTTTTTCCAGATCAGAAATTAATTTATAGGATGATGGCATTGAAATTCCTGTTACTTCACTTACTTTCGCAGCATTTATAAGTGGCTTATTATAAAGATAGTCCAAAACTTTCTTCGCATTTATGCCTCTGCTGCCCATTTTTTGAATTTCTGAATCAACTTGTTTCTGCAATTGAAGGATATTTTCAAATGTTCTGATCCCATTTTTTGATGTTTCTATTACACCCACCAGAAAAAACTTGAACCACTGGGATAAATTATTCTTTTCCCTGACAACCATTAAATTATCATAGTACAGATTTCGATTTCTTTCAAAGAAATCCGATAAGTACAATATTGGTTTTTGTAAAATTCCTTTACTTACCAAATATAGGGGAATTAATAAACGACCCCACTCTTCCATTGCCATCGAGGAAGGGGTGTATGGTTTCAAACTGATAATGGACTAACCCGATCTTTATTAACTCTGGGATAAAAATCCTTTCATTGTATATAAATTTTTCAATATCGTCCATCAAATCAGGCACTGATGTATGCACAGGAGGAATAAATACGGCATCATTTATCGTTGCGCCGCCTATCCAGTTTTGACTTTTCCTGAATTGTCCCGGTTGTTTTTTTGCACCACGGACACCCTGTAATTGTCGTATCTTCTATAATTAGTTTCTGCCCACTCTATTTATTAGTCAAGGGCTTTCACCATGCAATTTCAGTGTCAGTGATTTCCGTTCAGTGATTCGATAAAGTTTTGCAATTCACCAAAGAATTCGTCAGGTTGATCGGCAAACGGGCTGTGTCCCGCCTGCTCAATTACAACCATTTCGGCATTTGGATGAATATTGTGAATAACTTCCGGCTTATCGGTATTCCAGGTAAGATCCCACTTGCCTTCGAAGATAAGGGTAGGGACCGGAAAATCGTTAAAGGCACCTTCAAGATCGAGGGGATGCAAGCTTTCAATTATACCATCCCGGAATCCTCTGTCGTGCACCCATTCGTAACGCGCAAATTCAGCAATGCGTTCCTTTGATGGACGATAAAAAAACTGCCGCTTCCAGTCGCCGTTCAAATACCTGTTGAAAATTATTTGTTCACGGGTAAGGTTAGGCATCTGATTTATTTCCTGCATCCACTCTTGTTCTTCCTCGCTGATGAAATCATACTGCCGACTGGACTCAAGTTCGATATTTAAACTGACAGCAGATGATAAAAGAACAAGCCCCGTTAAGCTTTTAGGAAATTTTGTGGCGTATAATTGTGCCAGCAAGCCGCCATAGGAATATCCCACGACAACCCATTCATCGTACCCCAGTGCTTGACGGAGGCTTTCAAGATCGTTGGCTGCTTGCTGTATCGTGTAACCCTCACCGGGTTCAAAATCCGAAAGACCACAACCCCGTTGGTCGTAGTAAATGACTTGTGCAAAATCCGCAGCGTGTGAAAAATGCGGGTGAAAATAATGATGGGTTCCGCCCGGACCGCCATGCAGCAATACCATCGGCATACCTTCTCCCTCTACCTCCACATATAACTCAGCATCTCCGATATTGATATGTTTACCCTCAAATCCCAGACGGTCACACCATCTGGGTACCTCCGGTACATCATAGAATATTTCATCATACATTGTTACAACCTCATCAAGAACAGTTTCCTGCTGAGATTTTTCCTGTGTACATGTCAAGAGAGCAGCAATTAGAAAAAAAAGTAACGGTAATATTGTTTTCATCTCAGACTTTTTAACTAGAAATTAAATTAATTATTCAGTTACATATACATATTAAATACAAAAATGTAGTCCATTTTCACCTAAATTTATCTTAATTAGCTCAAAAACAAAATTTTAAATGTGCTTTTGCATGACGCCCAACGTTTTGTATATGTTTCCGGCGGAAATTATTTCTGCTTCAGCCTGACTGACATACTTAGTCCCTCGATGAGCAAGTTATAGAATTTCTCCTAACTGCCCGCCTGGAATATACACTTTGTTAGCAACCAGGGCATTACTGCGGGTTTAATTTCCAATTTCGTAACTAGTGCTCCTGCCCCCACTCTTAGATTTTTTTAAAATCCCTTTTTCAATTAAATCCTGAATATCCCTAAGTGCCGTGTCCTGTGAGCACTTATTCATCTTTGCCCATTTACTTGTAGTTAGCTTACCTTCAATACCATCCAGGAGTTTATTAATTACTTTCTTTTGCCTGTCATTTTCAAGAAGAAGGGCATTTCGATTCAAAAAATCGTGTTTAAAAATCACCGTTTGCAATACATCCTGTGAAGATTCCAATGCGCATAACAAACAATTTAAAAACCAATCCAGCCAGTTTGTTATATCTAATGATCCTTTTTGGGTTCGCTCCAAAGTATTATAATATTCTTTTCTCTCATTCCTTATTTGCCTTGACATACTATAAAACCTTTGGGGCTGTCCATCAGATTTAGCTAAAATCATATCTGTAATCGCTCTGGCAATCCTTCCATTTCCGTCATCAAACGGATGTAGGGTAATAAACCAAAGATGTGCAATCCCGGCTTTTATTACCAAATCTAACTGGTCGTTTTTATTTACCCATTCAAGAAAATTCTGCATTTCTATATTAAGATCGGATGCCTTGGGTGCTTGAAAATATACCTTTTCTTTTCCCATAGCACCGGAAACAACCTGCATAGGGCCAGTTGAATCATCCCGCCATCTCCCCACAAGAATTTTATATAATCCACTATATCCGGATGGGAAAAGTGAATTATGCCATCCATATAACCTCTCTTTTGTTAAGGGCTTATCAAAATTGGTGGTTGCATCAAACATCAGATCAACTATACCGTCTACATTTCTGTCAGAAGGAATCAATCCAGAAATTTTTAACCCTAAACGCCGGGCTATAGATGAGCGTACCTGGTTAAAATCCAAAATTTCACCTTCAATTTCGGATGATTTAGTCACCTCAAGTGTTAATGTTTCCAGAACTGCTTTATTTATCAGTTCAAAACCCAAAGCATTGACTCTGCCAACTATTTTTCCCTGAAGATTTCTTACTTTACCAAGTAAATGAATAAGGTCAGCATCTCTCCACCTGAATTGTGGCCAATCATGATTCTCATAAATATACATTATTATTCTCCGCTTAATTTGCGTTAAATATACGACTTATTCTCCGCAAACTTATTATTAACTGCAAAAAATGCATGTTTTATTTGAACCTGATGAAAAGGGTCTTTGCTGCCCTTGTTGCTTACGTTTGACAATATGAAACGGTTGGGTTTTCGGGCTGCGTACTTGTCAACCGGCAAAAATGCCGAAGTGAGAACCAAACTTCCGCAAACCACTGAATCCCAGCTGTTTTATATGTGTGTGGTAAACAGTTATATTTTCAATTGCATTCCTTATTAGATTTTCATCCATTCTCAAACCTGTTCCGCATTTAAATCTACCTAAACTAAATTAAGGGCTTATAAAACGGTTGTCATTGTTGCCAACATTTGTTCAATGAATTGTTAATTAGATTTTTAAAAGTGCCTGGTCAAAATCAGCAATAATATCCTCTATATTTTCTATCCCCACCGCACAGCGTATTAAGTTTTCAGGAATACCCAACTGTTTCCGTTCTTCAACTGTGGCTTCAACATGACTTGTTACTTTTGGAGGACCGATTAATGTGCTTACTGAACCCAAACTTGCTGCTAAATGAGCCAGCTCCAGATTATTCAGGAATACTTTTACATTGTCGAAATCTCCTTTAAGAGAAAATGCCAATACTCCTCCAAATCCCGTCATTTGCCCTGATGCGATTTTGTGCCCGGGATGCGATTCCAGTCCCGGATAAAAAACCTGTTCTACTTTTTCGTGTTTTTCCAGATGCTCCGCCAGCTTAAGCGCATTTTCATTTTGTCGCAAAACCCTCAACTCTAAGGTTTGAATGCCCCTCAATAGCATATAGGCAGTATTTGCATGCAAACTGGCTCCGTTGATTTCCCGGTAATGGA
>SLCF01000063.1 GCA_007125955.1 Bacteroidales bacterium
AGAAAGATGGCTGACATAGTTGCAAAAGACGATCCCGCATCAGGAGAGCCCGTGCCTTACCTTATCTTCCCCGACGGTTCAGAGGAGCCTGCATTACAATATATCATGCCTATACTTGAGGATTTTCAGCAGCAGCTCACCGATCTTACGGGTGAGCCGGAATTAAGATAATTACAATATATTTCTATTATTTCTTCGCTTTTATATCCGGAGGCCTGCGAATTTCGCAGGCCTTCGTTTTTTAGCGATCTTATAATGACAGGAATCTCCTTTCTTCCTGTGTAAGGTTAAATTAATATTAATAAGTAAATATTTATATATTGCAGGAAAATAATAATAAGGTATTTCAACATATGGAACCTTAATACTTGTTTATATCATTTTGTCCGCCAAAGGCTGATGAGGGCTTTACTTGTTACTAAGAGGCCGTGTGCAAAACTCATATTTGAAGTTATTCGCAAATCTTTAATTAAAATTATTTTCAAAAACAGGAGGGGGTTAAAAATTTTGAATTGCAATAAACGTTTTTATAAGATGATTTTTGTATTTTGCGTTACCGTTCAGCAACATAAAATTTGAAAATATGGAAAATATAGTAGTTATTGCCCATGATGCAAAAAAGTCCGAAATGGTAAGGTTTTTACAGGAGAGGAAAGAGTGGCTTCTGGGCGTGAACCTTATAGCTACGGGACGCACTGCTGAGTTTATTGAAAATGAGGGGATAGAGGTCCGCCACCTAAGTCCCGGCACATCGGGGGGTTATAATGAGATTACCCAGATGATAAAAAAAGGGAAAGTGGATATTGTGATTTTTTTGCGGGATCCAATGGTAAATCAGCCCCATCATGAGGATATCCGCAAATTGCTGGAAGAGTGTAATATCAGCAATATCCCGCTTGCAACAAATTATGCAAGTGCAGAATTACTAATCCTTGGTTTGATCAAAAAACAGGCTGCAGAAAGATTGAAAAGCAAAGAGTGATAAGTTAGAATCGCACTATTTGACTTTCCGTTCATTTTAACCTTTTAAAACCCGCCTTTTTTCTCAGGTGGCCTCATCCTTACAGGGTTTCGCCCAAATATATATATTGTTTCAAATATTTGACTTAAATTTATAATCTGTTTTTTTAATATTATTGAACTAAATTTTTCATTAATTATATAACCTTAGATGTCAAAAAAAATAGCAGTTATTGGCGCAGGGTTTTCCGGTCTGGCTGCAGCAGTTAAACTTGCTCATCTCGGCTACGAAGTAAAGGTTTTTGAAAAAAATAGTATTCCCGGAGGCAGGGCACGCAAATATGAAGAGAATGGATTTTTATTCGATATGGGACCGAGCTGGTATTGGCTTCCGGATGTTTACGAGCATTTCTTCAACCAGTTTGGTAAAACCGCATCAGATTATTATGAGCTGAAGCGTCTTGATCCCTCATACCGCCTTTTCTACAGCAGTGAAGAGGTGGTTGATATGCCCGCAGGCAAAGAAAATGTAATAAAACTCTTTGAGTCGTTAGAAAAAGGGGCAGGCAAAAAACTCGAAAAGTTCCTGAATGAAGCGGAATACAAATATAAAGTTGGAATGAACGATCTTGTTTACAAGCCTGCACGCTCACTTTTTGAATTCATTAACTGGCCTGTAATCAAAGGGTTTTTCCGGCTTCAGATCCTTAGTTCATATTACAGGTATGCAAGAAATAATTTTTCGGATCCGCGTTTATTCCCCGTTCTTGAATTTCCGGTAATTTTTCTGGGTTCAACTCCCAAACGTACCCCTGCTATGTACAGCCTGATGAATTATGCCGACATGGTGCTCGGAACATGGTATCCGATGGGAGGGTTTTTCAGGGTAATTGAAGGAATGGCGCGCCTTGCTGCAGATATGGGTGTTGAGTTTATTTATGATTCACCTGTTCAGGAAATAAAGGTAGATAATGGAAAAGCTACAGGTGTTGTTATAAATGAAAAGTTTTATCCTGCCGGCTATATTATAGGTTCAGCAGATTACCACCATACCGAACAAAATCTTTTATTACCCGAATACAGGCATTATTCAAACAAATACTGGGATTCAAGGGAAATGTCTCCTTCTTCACTCATCTTCTATCTGGGGATAAATAAAAAATTAAAAAGGCTTAGCCACAACAACCTGTTTTTCGATGAAGATTTTCCTGCCCATACTGCAGAAATATTCGAAACACCCAGATGGCCAGGCAAACCTTTGATTTATATCTCCGCCACATCAAAGACCGATCCTGATGTTGCTCCTGAAGGGATGGATAATCTTATGGTTTTGATACCTGTGGCATCAGGACTTGAAGATAATCAGGAAATACGTGAGAAATATTTCAGGCTGGTCGTTGAAAGAATGGAACATATTCTTGGAGAGCCTGTTGCTGACCATATTATTTTCAAGAGATCTTATGCGCATAACGATTTTATTTCAGATTACAATGCCTACAAGGGCAATGCGTTCGGGCTCGGGAATACACTTATGCAAACAGCAATTTTAAAACCACGGATGCATTCTCCCAGGGTAAGGAATCTTGTTTTTGCCGGACAGCTAACTACACCCGGCCCGGGTGTCCCGCCCGCAATTATTTCGGGTCAGGTTGCAGCATTGGAAGTTCACAAAATGGCAGGTAACAAATGAAAGAGCTTTTTGACAAAATATCCTTTAAGACAAGTAAAATGTTAACAAGGGAGTACAGCACCTCTTTTTCCTTTGCTATAAGAATGTTTCATAAACGTTTTCGTGACCCTGTTTACGGAATTTACGGGTTTGTCAGGCTAAGCGACGAGGTAGTGGATACATTTCACGATTATGAGAAGACAAAATTGCTTGAATCACTTAAAAGTGAAACATATGAGGCAATAGAAAAAGGGATAAGCCTGAATCCCCTGCTAAACAGTTTCCAGTCAGTTGTAAACAAATACGGAATAGAAAGAGAGCTTATCGAAATCTTTTTCCGGAGCATGGAGATGGATTTGTATAAAAAAGAATACGATCCGCATGATTATGAGCAGTACATTGTGGGATCGGCTGAAGTTGTCGGCCTGATGTGTCTTCGTGTGATAACAGAAGGGGATAATGAAAAGTACCAGCAGCTTAAACCTTATGCCCGTCATCTTGGATCAGCCCTGCAGAAAATTAATTTTTTGAGGGATATTAATGTCGATTACAGTATGGGAAGGGTTTATTTCCCTGGTATTAACATCAATACCTTTACAACAGAAAGTAAAAGGATAATTGAAAAGGATATTGAAGATGATATGCAAAAGGGGTATGCCGGGATGTGTCAATTGCCCCGAAGTGCTGAAATGGGAATATACCTGGCTTACAAGTATTTCTCTGTTTTGCTTGAGAAGATAAAAAAGACGCCTCCGGAGAGGCTTTTTAAAGAGAGGATCCGTATTTCAAATGCCCGTAAATACTGGATACTTTTACTGGCAGTTGCGGGTGTGAGGCAACAATAAGAATTTCTTTGATAAAAATAACAGATTATGACCTGGTACCTTGCAGTTTTAATTATTTTGGTTTTAACCGCGTTTATGGAGTTTGTTGCATGGTTCACCCACAAATATGTAATGCACGGATTTTTGTGGATACTTCACAGGGATCATCATATAAGGGATGGCCGCAAAGTAGAATGGAATGATCTTTTTGCCCTTATTTTTGCTGTTCCAAGTATTTTGCTGATATATTTCGGTACACGTGGCGGTGTTTTGGATTTCCGTTTTTTTATGGGGGTTGGTATTTTTATCTATGGGTTGCTATACTTCCTTTTTCATGATGTGCTGGTTCATGAACGGATAAAATTGTTCGGAAGTGTAAGGAGTAAATATCTTAAGGCAACGGTAAGGGCACATATGGATCATCACAAACCCAGGGTGCAGCACAATTACGGTTTCCTTGTTGCACCAATGAAGTATTACAGGGAAGAATTTTCAAAAAGGAAGGATGTTGCCAATTGATCAATAAATATAAATAGTGGTTTAAATAAATATTTGATCCCATGTATACATATCTCCTTGTCAATTTTTTCAGTATCATTATCCCGCTTGTGGTAAGTTTTGAGAGAAAATGGCTGCACTTTGCAGGGAAATGGAGACACATCATTCCTTCGCTTGCCCTGCCCGCAGCATTTTTCATTTTATGGGACATACTTTACACATACCTGGGTGTCTGGGGTTTCAATCCGCGCTATCTTACCGGTATTGAGATTATCAACCTTCCACTTGAGGAATGGTTGTTTTTCATATGCATCCCTTATGCATGCCTCTTCACCTATGATGCACTGAAATATCTGGTGAAAAAAGATTATTTTGCTCCTGCTGTGCCCGTTATTTCCCCTGTTCTTATATTTGTTTTCCTGCTGGTAGCAGTGTTCAACATTGAAAAGATATACACATCGGTTACCTTTGCACTAACAGGTATTTTCATCCTTCTTCACCAGTACGTTTTCCGTTCTGCTTATCTGGGAAGGTTTTATTTCATGTTCCTGATTATCTTATTTCCTTTCCTTATTGTAAACGGCATACTTACCGGATCTTTCATTGAAGAGCAGGTTGTATGGTATGATGACACCCAGAATCTGTCTATAAGAATATTCACCATTCCTGTTGAGGATTCGGTTTACGCACTTTTGCTTTTACTTGGCAATGTCACCATATTTGAATATCTGCAGGGAAGAACTGCCAATAAACGTTAGCCCTTCCTGATGTATCGGGTAGTCCGGTTTTAGCGATTTTTCAATGATGGTTCTTTTGTTTAGCAGTCCTCTGATTGTATTTTCCGCAATTGAAAATTTTGTATTTTTTCCTGTTTTTCAGCATTGTTTAATTTTTAGTTAATCACCGTATATTTTTTTTTATTAAATTGCCGGCTATTAATAACCAAAACCAACAAAGATGAGTTTTTTCAAAAATTTAGCAGCAGTCCTGCTGCTTGTTATTCCTTTGACCCTACAGGCCCAGCATGTTGAGCCTGTCGATTTGGAAATGGTCAATAAAATAAAAAATGAAGCATTGTACAATTCTCAGATCAGAGATCTCTCCTTTTATCTGACCGATGTTATCGGCCCCAGGCTTTCGGGATCAACCGGATTGCAAAATGCTTATGAATGGACGAGTTCCCAAATGATGGAGTGGGGACTTGAGAATGTGGAAGTTGTTCCGTGGGGGGACTTCGGACGTGGATGGGATAATGAAAAGTTTTATATAGCAATGACAGAGCCTTATTATCAGCATCTTATAGGTGTGCCCCAGGCATGGACAAGGGGGACTGACGGCTTTATAAGTACTGAACCGGTTCTGGTGGATAT
>SLCF01000099.1 GCA_007125955.1 Bacteroidales bacterium
GAGACGAGATTACCATAAGCGCCATTTCAGCTCAGGGTTATTCTTTCGTTGAGTGGACGGGTGACGTTACAAATGTAGCTGACATAAATTCGGCAACAACAACCCTGACTGTGCCTGCTGCAGATATTACAATTACAGCCGTGTTTGAAGCGGATGATGATTAAGCTACAATTATTCACTCTTAAGCTGAATACTGCTTAAAGAGCTGAATAAGTTACAAAAAAAACCGCCCTGTTTATGACGGGGCGGTTTTTTTTCGAAATGGGAAAAAAACAATTTATTAAGTATAAAAATTATTATATATCTTAGATTATTCAAATTATGCAATAATATGCCCCGGGGAAAAAATCTGTACTTATTGTTTAAAGTTGTTCTAATAGTTCTGGTTGCCTGTATAAATTATTATCCCTTAAACGCTCAAAAAGCGAAATATGAACCAAGGCAGAAAGAACGACTTGAAGCACTTTCAAAAAAGTTTTTTGAATTTGAAAGAAATGCAAAAATCACAGCTGAAATATTTGCAATGAAAGAAGGATTGCCTGTCAGAAAAGTTTTTGATGACGGGACTGTTATTGAGATACAATATATTGATCCCAAAGGGATGCCGGTTTATCATCAAACAGATAATTTGGGTGCTGCCATCACTGTCGGAACTGACAAACTTCATCCGGGAGGTGGTTCCGGAACAGGTTTGACAGGCAGCGGTTTTTTTGCCGGAGTCTGGGACAGCGGAGATGTTGATTCTGCTCACATTGAATTTCAAAACCGGCTTTTTTTGAAAGAAACGGAAGAGGATTCACGGGGCACAAGTGAACATGCAACGCATGTAGCGGGCACTATTGCAGCTGCAGGGAAAATTCCGGGAGCCAGGGGGATGGCTTTTGAAGCAGATATTCACAGCTATGACTGGAACGGATTTCTGTCTGAGCTGGCCTGGGCAGCCGGTCAGGGATATCTTCTTTCCAACCACTCCTACGGTATAAGGCTGGGGTGGACCAGGTCTGGCGGCCAGTGGCAGTGGAACGGCGATCCTGATGCCAATGAAGACTACAGGTTCGGGTTTTACAACGAATCAAGAAGCAGAGCTCTTGATCAGATTGCTTATGAAGCGCCTTATTTCTTGACGGTCTGGTCAACCGGGAACTTCAGAAACGGGCATGGTGACGGGTCAAAAGAGCCTAATGGGCCGTGGGATTGCATCGGACCGGAAAAAGTTGCAAAAAATGTTCTGGCCGTAGGTGCTGTTGAAAAAATCCCTGATGGATATTCATCACCCGAAGATGTTGTAATGACCACTTTCAGCAGTTGGGGGCCTGCTGATGACGGAAGGGTAAAGCCCGACCTGGTTGCTGCCGGGCGAAATCTTTATTCAACAATACCCGGCGGCGGATATGACACCAAAAGCGGGACTTCCATGTCAGCTCCCAATGCTACAGGTTCACTTCTTCTTTTGCAGCAGCTGCACCATGAACTTTATGGAGTCCCAATGAGATCTGCAACACTTAAAGGGCTTGCCATTCATACAGTGAATCAAACCGGTGAAAATGAGGGGCCCGACTACAGTCACGGATGGGGGCTTTTAAATGTGGAAAAGGCAGCAGAAGTTCTTATGCAGTCCGACGGTGTCAATAATATAATAAAAGAGAAAACCCTTAAAAGGGGAGAGGTGTATGAATTTGATATTATTGTTACCGGTATTGAAAACATAACAGCTACTCTTTCCTGGACAGATCCTCCCGGAGAGCCTCCTGCACCACAGATAGATCCTGATGACCTGATGCTGGTAAATGATCTCGATATCCGAATATCATCAGAAAATGGAAGAAATTACAGACCATGGAAACTCAATCCGTCCGATCCTTCTGCAAAAGCCACCAGGGGAGACAACTTCAGGGACAATATTGAAAAGATCCTTGCAGAAAACCCGGCTCCCGGCAGATATACCGTTAAAGTCAGCCATAAGGGAACTCTTAAAAGCAGTAGTCAGGATTTTTCACTTATTTTGTCCACTTCCGCATTTGCATCTACCTATGATAAATATCTTTACTGGACAGGGGGAGGCGGCGACTGGAACAACCCGGAAAACTGGTCCGCCGATTCCGGGGGAGAACCGGCAGGTATGGTTCCGGACAACGAAACAACTGTAATATTTGATCACAACTCTTTTGAAGAGAGGGGGCAAACTGTTTTAATCAGTGAGTCTGCGGAATCCCATAACTTTGTATGGAATGATGAGTATATGCATAATATAAATTTTTCTGAAGAAACTGCAATTGAAGTGTACGGCTCATTTTATTTAATGAGTGACAGTCTGGTTTTCACAGAAGGCTCGGTTATCAAGTTTTACGGGGAGGGAAATAAAATAAGAACAGGAAAGTTAAGTGAAGGAAATACTGTTTTTGCTTTCATGGATAATGACGGGGACTGGGAGCTCCTTTCTGATCTCACTACAGGTATGCTGAAGATAGAAGGAGGCAAATTTAATTCAGGTGGGAATAAAATTGCAGTAAAGGATATAGTAGTCGTTACTGACGAGGATTTAACCGAGGTTGATATCGATTTTAGTTCGTCAGTTATTGAAGGGCTTCGCTCATTTTCTGTTGAAAGAGGAATACTGAATCTTTCAGCCGAAGGTTCAATATTTGAATTCACACCCGGAGAAAATGAAGAAGCCTTGTTAGATGCTGCTTATGCCGATTTTGATCAACTGATTATAAGAAATGGAAATTTAAGTGTAAAAGGGGATAACACTTTCAGGAAAATAATCTGCCATGAAAGCTTGTCATTACATGGAAATAACAGTATAGATCAGCTTACCCTGAAAGAGAGTTCAGGGCTTTTTATGGCGGGCGGAACGTTGCAGAATATTAACGACACTATTGCAATCGACTCACACGGTCCGGATGTGATCACTATACAATCACTTTCTGAAGTTCCTGCAACAATTTCAGTAAACAGGAATCTGAAGTACTGCATTGACAACCTTTATGTTTACAATGTCAGGGCTGAAGGAGAAGCCCTTATGGTTGCAGAGCCGGGAAGTATTCTTGAAGGCGATGTGTCCGGATGGTATTCTGATGTTTGTGAAAACGTGCTTTTTGCCGATTTTAAAGCTGAGTATGCCTGTACCGGTGGGATCACTTTTTTTACGGATATAAGCTCCGGGTATCCTGACAGTTGGTTGTGGAACTTCGGGGATGAAGGAAACGGTTTGTCAGAGGAAAAAAACCCTCAATACATCTACGAAGAAGAGGGGTATTATAATGTAAATCTCGAAGTGGGAAATCAATCAGAGACACATGAACAGTCCCGCGAAATATATGTAATGGATAATACGCTTGAAGAAACAGAGATCTTTGTGAAAGACAAGAGGTATACTTCATCGAGAATTGCACCCCAGTATCAGTGGTTCCTGGATGATGAACCCATCGCAGGGGCTATATCACGCTCATTCATAAACGAAGAGAGATTAACCGGTTCGTTTACCGTTATGATAATGGATGATAAATGTAACAGGCTTTCGGAAGAGGTGCTGGTCAGCATCGAGGATGTTATTCCTCCGGAAGACATTATAAAAGTTTATCCTAATCCTTTTACCGATAATATTTCAGTAGAGATATTATCGCTTGAAAACGGGGACGTTTCAGTAGAGATATTATCAATGGAAGGTAAATCCGTTTTCAGGCAAAACTATTTAAAATCATCGCCTGTTATGGAGGTTACTATACCCGCATTCGCGTATTTCCCCGGCATATATATTATCAGAATATTTTTCAATGATAATCAGCATGTAACAAGTATATTAAAAAAATAGAAAAGGCCGGTCAGTTAACCGGCCCCTCCGCTATGGCGTGTCTGCTTTTTCTAAAGTCTTTTAATATCCCAGGCTTAATCAACATTCTGGCTCAAAGGCAGCCCGAATTGCTCATCCATTTTTATTCCCATTGATTCAAGCCTGTCAAGTACAGGGTTGTATATTTCAGGGATCACCGGAATATGCACACCACTTATGTCTATCTTTCCTTCCAGTATCATTTCCACAGCTATTGCAGCAGGCAGTGCAACTGTTCTGGCTACTGCTGTATCTGCGCCGGGAATGCCGTAATTGAGAAGTGAAGATTTTATAACCTCTTTTTCTCCCCCGGGATATGATGCCACGAAAATGTGCTGCATCACAACCATATCCCTTTCATCCTTATTCATCATCATTTTTTCTATCATCAGGTCGGAAACGATCTCAAAAGGTGAATCGGTTCCCCTGCCCGCAGGCTTTTCTTCAAACAGTCCCAGCCAATCCATTGCCTTGATGGGATGCGCATCAGTTTTCAATCCCAGGTGTGAGGCAACTTTTTCCTTAATGTTTTCGCTGCTATCAGCCCCGCACATCATAGCCATGAAACCTGCATATGTTTTGCCGGAAAAATCCCTTTTCGAGTAATCCAGGAGATTTAGGCGTTTCATAGCATCCATGGTTTCGCACCATCCCGGGAGCCTGAATGTGCCGCGGTACATTGTTTTGGTTTCGGGGATTCCGTACAGATCTATATAAGGAAGTGAGTCCCGGTTTGGGTAAACATCAAGCCTGCCCACTTCGGGGAATTCCAATGAGAACCTGTCACTGAACAATTCCTCTGTTTCCACTTTCACTGTTTTCCCTTTTTTCAGGTATTTCCCGTCATTATTACCTGCCATAATCACTCCCTTCGGGCTCCAGGAGAATTTGTAATTAAAAGGGTTGTCAGATGTTTCGGGATCAGGAAGTGCACCGCAAATTGAATGGAATTCTTCTATCTTTCCGTTTTTGTTGTGAACATGGTCAATTATTCGCATTGCCGACATATGGTCTATTCCCGGGTCAAGTCCCAGTTCATTTAATATCAGAATCCCTTTCTCCTTTGCCTCTTCATCTAGTGCCTGCATTTCAGGTTTCACGTAGGATGTGGTCACCATATTTTTCCCGTGTTTCAGGCAGTGTTTTGCAACCAGCGGATGATGGGCGTAAGGCAGAAGACTTACGCTCAGGTCATGGTCTTCTACCATTTTGTCTAGTGTTTCTGTATCATCCACAGTCCATTCAACTGCTGTGCCATGTACATGCCCTCCGGTCATGGCTTCGGCTTTAGATTTTGTGCGGCTTGCTACAGTAACCAGGAAGCCGTTTTCAAGCAGGTACAATACAATTGGCTTTACAACCATTCCTGCACCCAGTATCAGCACTTTCTTCATAATATTCAGTTTTTTAATTGATTATGTATGTTTCTCTTAAAACACCCTTCTACGAAAATAATTAAAATTTA
>SLCF01000156.1 GCA_007125955.1 Bacteroidales bacterium
CTTTCGTGGGAAATATGTCAACTGCCGAATCATGGGATATGCTTACAGGGCATTGGAACAGTGTTGCAAACTCAACTGTGGGCCGAATGGCCGATCTGAGACCTGTTGAAACGGATCTTGCCACATTCCTTACTCAGCAGGCACTAAACGGACTTTTCCTAAAACTTGCCGAAGAAGAGGAGAAAATACGAACCGAGCCGGCCGCAAGGGTGACAGACCTGCTTAGAAGGGTTTTCGGTCAGAGCAATTGATGAAAAAATATTTACATGTGCCCGTCTACTGGAAAAGAAATCTTTCTCAACTCTTTTAAGAAGATTGAAGCCAAAAAAGGTATTTGTTTTAACCCGGGAGGCAATGAAGATCAATTATATTTTTGAAATTTCCTGGAATTCACTACTTTTAAAAAGTGATTCTAAAATCTATTAAAATATTCCTGTACCTTCTCGCCGGTGCATACATCATTTTTCTTGGTTATGCGGTGTTGAACAATCCTTTTAAGGAGCGGGATTTCTCAGATATGCTGCAGAAGGAGAATGAATCAGTTTGTTTGCCGAAAAGTGTGAGTGATCCGGTTGGCAGTGATCCGGTTGGCAGTGGTCAGGTTGGCAGTGATCCGGTTGGCAGTGATCCGGTTGGCAGTGATCCGGTTGGCAGTGGTCAGGTTGGTGGTGAGCCGATTGGCAGTGGGCAGGTTGGTGGTGATCCGGTTGGCAGTGGTCAGGTTGGTGGTGGTCAGGTTGGCAGTGATCCGGTTGGCGGTAAACCGGGTGGCAGTGATCCGGTAAAGGATGTTCCGGCAGATAGCGTATCGGTAGAGGGTACATGGATGAATGAATCCGGTATAAAGGAATCTAATCCAGGCACACTTAGAGGTGATACTGTCACAAAGAGAGAAAAAAGAACTTCCCTTCACTTGCCAATGAAGAAATGTATCGGGACAGAAAGTGCTGAAACGGATAAAAGGGTCGCAGCCATAACTTTTGACGACGGGCCATCCATAAAACACACCCCTGAAATCCTCGATATACTGAAAGAGCACAATGTCAAAGCCACGTTCTTCATAGTGGGCGAGTACGTTAAATACTACCCGGGGCTTACAAAAAGGATTTTTAAGGAAGGACACATAATCGGGAATCACAGCTACTATCACCCCGACTTTAAAAACATTTCTGGGAGAGAGATTGAAGAAGAGTTAACCAAAACAAGTAAAAGTGTTCAGAAAATAACTGGCCGGTACCCGTTATTGTTCAGGCCTCCTTACGGGCATTGCAACGACACGGTGAATCAGGTGGTGAAGGATCTTGGCTTTAAAATGATCACCTGGAGTGTTATGACTGATGATTATAAACCCGAAATAAAGGCTGAAGAGATCAAAAAAGAAATACTGAACAAAATGCACCCCGGTGCAATAATCGGTTTGCATGACGGTGGGGGTGACAGGACAAAAACCGTAAAAGCATTGCCGGAAATAATCAGGGCCCTCCAGGAGCAGGGATATGAACTGGTTACTATACCGGAATTGCTGAACATAGAACCCTATATATAAATAAGCCTGAACAGCCTGTTGAATTGACATCTCAATTGTTAAATTTGTATCTATGGACAAATCACTGAAAAGCGACTTTATCAAAAAATGGGAGAAATATTTCCCTGGAGCCACCCTTCCTGTTGCAGCATTTTACAGTAATTCCCTGCATGGCGCCGAGCCTGCTGAAAAGGTGAAACAACACAGATGCATCATAGCCGACCTTGTAATTGTTTCACGGGGGAAATCTCTGGCTTTCAACAAAGGAAACATAGGATGCGGAGGCGCCATGATCTACTGCGGTTTTTCAGACACACACGGTCCGGATTTCGAATATTTCCTTTCCTATGGTATACCCGGCAAGGTGGAGGGTGAGCGCTACAAGAAAGATCCTTCAACTGTAAAGGCGTTTATGAAAGAGAGTCAGAAAATGAAAGCCCCGGCCGACTGGCTTATATTTAAACCCTTTGATCAACTTGAAGAGAATGACCATCCCGGCATCCTGATCTTTCTGGCCAAACCGGATGTTTTATCGGGTTTGTTTACGCTTGCTAACTATGACCGCACAGATCCGTATGGTGTCAAAACCCCCTTCGGTTCGGGCTGTTCCACCTCCATTATGGAACCTTTCCTGGAAAATCATAAAGATGAATCTGACTGCATACTGGGTATGTTCGATGTTTCGGCCCGCCCCTTCGTACCTAAAGAAGTGTTCTCATTTGCAGTCCCTATGAAGCGTTTCAAGGTGCTTGTCAGGCACATGGATGAAAGCTTCCTTATAACTCCGAGCTGGGATACGGTTCGAAAAAGGGCAGGGAAATAAGAGCTTATTTTCAGCTTAAAACCCGAAAATAATAGTGGTGACAACCAGCGTGATATTAGAGGAAAAGGAGAATCAGTCGTGCGCCCCGGTGGAGAAGTTCGCAGTTTTGAACTGTGAAAGGAGGTTTGATTGCCACCAGAATAATATCACCATATCTTATTTTTTTTTGCAAGTTGAATTAAAATGGTGATCTTAAAAATTAAACTAAACCGGACATTATGAAGCGAGGAGTAATTTCTTTCATCTTTATATTGATTATAGTAATTCTATTTGTGGTCATGAAACCTTTCCGCACCGACCCGCCAATCAGAATAGGCGCCACCATGTCAGAGACCGGAGCATACTCAGCACAGGGACTGGCAGCACGCAACGGCTACCTGCTGTTTCAGAATCATATCAATGAACAGGGCGGTATCCTTGGCCGGAAAGTCAGGTTCATTATCTACGACGATAAATCTGATACCGATACCGCTGCAGCTCTCTATGAGAGGCTTATTACTGAAGATGGAGTTGATCTGGTAATGGGCCCCTATGGTTCCACACTCACTGAGGCAGTAACCCCGGTTACCGAAAGGCACCGCAAGGTTATGATCTCCCCGCTAGCTGCCTCCGGATTTATATGGGACAAGGGACACCGTTACCTTTTTATGCAGCTCACTCCCGCGGAACTTTTCCTGGGTGGACTGATAGAGATGGCTTACGGCTACGGGCTCAGGAAAGTTGCCATTATCTATGAAGATGAACATTTCCCTGCAGAAGAGGGTGCCGGGGCTGCCGAGCTGGTAAAAGAAAAGGGAATGGATTTGGTGGTCCGTGAAACTTACCCGCCGGGGACAGACGACTTTTCTGCCCTACTGGAAAAGATCAGGGAAACGGGTGCCGAAGTGTTGGCAATGTCGGCCTTATCAACGGATAACTATATTGCTGTAGTCCGTCAGATGAAAGATATGGATATTAATGTGAAGGTGTTTGGAGCAGCAGCGTCATCTGACCAGTTTCAGGAAGAGCTGGGAGATGCAGCCGAATACACTTACGGACTTTTATTATGGGATAAGGGTCTCCCTCATCCGGGAATTGATCAGTTTTCTGAAGCTTACAGGAAAGAGTACAACACTGAACCAACACTTCATGCCGCAGGCGCTTATGGTGGATGCCAGATACTTGCGGAAGCCACAGAACTGGCAGGTGCACTTGATTCAGAATTGATCCGGGAAGAGCTGCTCAGTCTTGAAACACAAACCATTTTCAGCAAATTCTCGGTTGACAAAAGGGGGTACCAGACAGCCAACAGGGGATATTTAATACAATGGCAGGACGGGGAAATGGTTGTTGTATGGCCGGAGGAATTTGCCACTGCAAAACCCAGGTTCCCTGCCCCGCCGTGGAGTGAAAGATGAATCTTTGTTTAGCCAGCTTGAATCCCTGAAGAGCTTATTAAATGCCTACTCCGCCATGAAGGGGAAGGTGAAAGCCCCATCAGCCTTTGGCAGACAAAATGATATGAACAAACATGGGGGTTCCATACGTTGAAACACCTTTTTTTGATATACTTGAAATATATAAATCATTGATATTTAATACGATTAACCTGGCTTGTCCGCATGAATCTTTATAGATTATCAACCTCCTCCGATAAAATTTGGTGAATGGGGCAAAAGAAGCAAAAAACAGGATTAAAGCAACCTTCTCTGGAGGTGGATAATCCGATCTCAGCCAATTTTTCAATAGAAAACCATTGTGAACACTGTTTCACTTCCGGGGATTGACTTCACTTTCAGGTCTCCCTTATGCATCTTCATTATACGCCTTGACAGGCTAAGTCCTATACCTGTACCATTCTCCCTTGTCGTGAAAAATGGAATGAAAATCTCGTCAATCAGTTCAGCCGGTATGCCCGGGCCATTGTCGGCAACAGATATCTCCACACCCCCTGACCTGTTCCTACGGGACCAGATACTGATCATTCCGCCGCCTGTTTCCTGCAATGCTTCAACGGAATTTTTCACCAGGTTCACCAGGGTCTGCGAAACCAGCTTCTCATCGGCATATATCGTTATGTCATCTGCAACGGAAAAAGTTATCCTTACCTTATTGCCTGCCTGTTCCGGACGTAACAGCAGCACAGTCTTTTCAATCAGCTCTTTCACCTTCAGGCTCTTCTTTTCAGGAGCAGGAAGCCGGGTAAGTTTCCTGTACGATTCAACAAAACGGGTTAGCCCCTGCCCCTGTTCACGAATAACTTCCAGTCCCTTTATGGTCATACTTATCATTTTATCATTCACCTCACCGGCAGGGATAGCTTCCCCGTCCTTTACAAAATAGCTGCAAAGGTTCTCCGAAAGTGATGTAACAGGGGCTATTGTATTCATTATCTCGTGAGTCAGCACTCTTATCAGTTTCAGCCAGGAGTCCAGCTCCTTTTCATCCAGCTCCTTCCTTATATTCTGCATGGAAACCAGGGTCAGATTACCGTTATAGCCTTTGAACCCGGAAGCTTTTACAAAAAAGGTGACTGTTTCGTTATTCACTGCGCACGATACAAGCCTCTCATCACCCTCTTTCATATTCTTTATTGAAGCGGCAAGTTTTTCATCCAGTCTCTCAAGTTGTTTCAGGTGTGTGAACTGTTTCAGTCCCAGCATTTCCCTGGCGCTGCTGTTGGCATTTATCACAAAACCGTTTTGGTCAAAAGAGAAGATTCCCGTTGCCACTTTCTCTGTCAGTGCACTGAAGTATTGCTCCTGCAATCTGTTTTCAATATGTATCTTCTGTATCTGTCTGTTGATCCTTTCCATGTTGGCGCTGAGCTTTTCCAGCACACTGTCACCCCTGTGGCTGGGAAAAGAGAGGGAGTGATCTTCATTTTTTACTGCCTCAAAGAAAAAGGCAATCTTTCTGTTCA
>SLCF01000042.1 GCA_007125955.1 Bacteroidales bacterium
AAAGGAAAGGTTTTAAGCACCGGATTCTGGAAATATACCAGGCATCCCAATTATTTTGGCGACTCAGCTGTCTGGTGGTCTTTTGCAATTTTCAGCATAGCTTCCGGAAATTACTGGCAAATTGTTGGTTCGGTACTGATGACCTTTCTTATAATAAAAGTTTCAGGAGTTTTATTGCTTGAAAAATCTTTAGATGACAAGAAGCCCCAATACCGGGAATATATCCAAAAAACCAGTCCGTTTCTCCCATGGTTTCCCAAAAAGAAATGATTCCAAAAGGCTGAAAATAAATTAATATATTTATAAGCCTATTACCATGGTAAAAGAATAGAGTTATTATGGAGAAAAAAAATGACCCCACCCCTCCCGGATGGCTTGCAATGATACCTATTTTGGTTGCGGGTGTTTCTCTTGGACTGTCGGTTTTTGTCATTGATGCTGAACCTCATTTTTCTTTGCTGCTGGGAGCGGCTACGGCCGGATTGTGCGCCTACTTGTATGGTGTTTCATGGGCTGTTATAAAGAAGGGTTTTAAAAATGCTATAAGCCGGACTGTCCCTTCCATAATCATACTGTTGATAATCGGCATGCTTATTTCAGTATGGATTGCAAGCGGCATTGTGCCTGCACTGATGTATTTCGGTTTTGAGTTTTTTGTCGCAAAATGGTTCCTCCCACTCATCTTGATCTTTTGCAGTGCCATGGCACTTATCACCGGAAGCTCCTGGTCAACTATCGGAACACTGGGTGTTGCTGCTATCGGGGTGAGTGAAGGACTGGGTGTGCCACCCGAAATTACTGCCGGGGCGGTTGTTTCCGGCTCGTTTTTCGGCGACAAGCTTTCACCCATGTCTGATTCTACAAACCTTACTCCTTCTGTATTAGGGGTCAACCTTTACGACCATATAAAGCACATGCTCTATACAACTCTCCCTGCACTGGGCATATCGCTGATAGCTTTTACAATTGTAGGCCTGGTTGTTTCCGGGAACGATTCCGGTGCCGATACATCTGCATATACTGAGCATATCAGTACTCACTTTAATATCTCCCCTTTTCTGTTTATCCCTCCCGTGGTTGTTATTTTTTTAATAGTCAAAAAAGTGCCGGCCATACCCAGCCTTCTTGCTGGAGTGATACTTGGCGGGGCAGCCTATCTTTCACTGCAGGGCGGCAGCATTGCTTCATTTTTGGAATCGGTGCATTCAGGGTATGTTATGGATACGGGACAGAAGGAGATGGATGCGCTTTTTTCAAGGGGCGGCATGGAGAGTATGTACAATGTAGTTAGCCTGGCACTTGTTTCACTGGCTTTTGGGGGGATAATGGAAAAAACCGGTATGCTGCACAGCATTGTGCTGATGTTGAAACGGTTTGTCCAAACCATGGGAAATCTTACAGCTACTGTACTGGGCACTTCTGTATTTGTGAACATATTCGGTGCCAACCAGTACCTTGCAGTGATACTCCCGGGACAGATGTTTGAAGAGTGTTATCGCAACCAGAACCTGAAGCTCAAAAACCTTACCAGGACACTTGAAGCAGGTGGTACTCTCACTGCTCCCCTGATACCATGGAACAGCAGCGGTGTTTTTGTTTACTCCACTATAGGGGTTTCAGCCGCAGCCTATTTCCCTTACGCTTTCCTTTGCTGGTTAACAGCAATAATTGCTCTTGTATTCGGATACGGGCAGATCACTATGGAAAAACATAAAGGGAAAAGAAAAGAACCGGAGGATCAGCAGTAATACTTTTCCCATCCGGCTTCTCGCTTTTAATAGCCAATAAAGTGGTCAGATTATTTATTTACGTCATAAAAACAACGTTTCGGAGAAAAAATCTTTTCCTCACTTTTAAGTTTCTTAACAACCTTATCGACCTCGGCTTTGGAGATTCCTGTCTTTTCAGCAATCTCGCCCGACTTAAGTGCGCCGTTATCCCTGAGCGTCTTCAAAATGATCTCTGAGTTTTCCATAACTGATTCTTCTTAAAATTTGTTTTTAGTAAAAATAATTTTGAATGTTAAATTTTAATACTTTATTTTTCCATCTAACATAAATATATCATTCATTGTTTAAAAAATAGAAAAATGCCGGAATCTGTCTATGATATAAAAGCCAAAACCCTGCAAGGCAGGGATATGAGCCTGTCAGAATACAGGGGGAAAGTACTGGTTGTGGTAAATACTGCAAGTAAATGCGGTTTTACCGGTCAATACAGGGGGCTTGAAGATCTGTACCGCAAATACAAACCGGAAGGTCTTGAAATACTCGGGTTTCCCTGCAACCAGTTCGGAAACCAGGAACCGGGGGATGCAAAGGAAATTGAGGAGGGCTGCCTGATCAACTACGGGGTTTCTTTCCCGATGTTTGAAAAGACAGATGTGAACGGACCCAGTGCCCATCCGCTGTTCAGACTTTTGAAGAAGAAGCTGCCAGGACTGCTTGGCAGCCGGATCAAATGGAATTTCACAAAATTTCTCATTGACCGGAGCGGGAAACCTGTTAAGCGTTTTGCCCCTTCTTTCAAACCCGAAAAGATGGAAAAAGATATCCTGAAGTTTCTCAAATCCTGAGAATCACTAATCTTTATATGCTTCACTGTTCGGAATCGTTTATAAACCGGTCGTCTGACTTCCTCCCTCTGACGCTCTTTTTAACTGTTTCAAGCCAGGCCGGTCCGTACATTCACCTGAACATCAAATTCCCGTTATATTCATAACTTCCCTGATACACCCCCTCACCATCTTTAAACCAGCCCTGTCCAAAATTTCTCACTATCATCGAGTTATAACTTCCTGCAAAAAACCCATTGCTACCTGATATTAAATCCATAAATTTATATAGCTAAAGCAGAAATATGATTTTGTTTAAAGAAGCAGGTAATTTAACATAAAGCCGGCTAACTTGTTTTATTATTATGAAGACGTTTGAAATAAACAAACACATATTGATAGCAATATTATTGTTTTTGACAACCACCACATTAATATCTGCTTCACCGGCATCTTCAGCCGCAAATAATATTGAGGCTGAAAGTTCAATCCGGCCTGTTTACCTTATTGAGGTTGAAGGAGTGATAACAACCGGCCAGAAAAATTTTATCGGGCGGCAGTTTGAAAATGCAATAGATGCGGAATCACAATTATTGATAATCAGAATAAACACTCCCGGCGGTTTGGTTGATGCCACTATGAAAATTAACGAACTGATTTTAAATGCCCCTATACCCGTAGCCGTCCTTGTAGCTCCCTCAGGAGCAATTGCCGGATCGGCAGGCACTTTTATATTAATGGCCTCCGATATTGCAGCTATGGCACCGGGTACCACAATAGGCGCTGCCCAGCCTGTCGCCATTTCACCGGAGGGTGCCGGGGAAGCAGGCGAAAAAACCGTCACATTTTATACCTCTTACATGCGTAATACTGCTGAAGCACAGGGCAGGCCGGGAGATATTGCCGAAAGGTTTGTAACCGAGAACCTGTCCCTTGGCTCCGGGGAATCACTGGAAAAAGGCATGATTGAATACCTTGCCGCCAGTGTAAATGAACTAATGAATGAAGTTGACGGCCTGGAAATTGAAAAGCTGGGCGTAATCTACAAGTTGAATACCGCTGATGCACCCATTATACAGGGTGAAATGACTACCGCCGAAAGGTTTCAAAACTGGCTCAGTAATCCACAAATAGCCTTCCTGGTTCTAATGGCTGGCTTTCTGGGTATTTATCTCGGTTTAAGTGCTCCGGGGACTATCGTTCCGGAAGTGGGTGGATTGATCCTCCTGATTATGGGAATATACGGGATCGGTTTGTTTGACGTAAATACCACCGGTATTATTCTGTTGTTGCTGGGCCTTGGCCTGATCATGGCAGAAATTTTTACTTCAGGATTCGGAGTGCTTGGAACAGGAGGGGCTATATCACTCGCCATAGGTGCAATAATGCTGCCTGTAGAACCATTGATGACAACCGACTGGTATCGTGGTTTTATAGTAACTGTAGGAGGAGTGGTACTGGGACTGGTAATCATTATGCTGGTAGTTATACAACGAGTTATAAAAAGCCGCCGCCGGTGGACAGGCGGCAGCGAACATTTTACACCACCGGAAAAGGGAGTTACCGTCAGCGAGCTCAATCCGGAAGGCCGGATCAAAGCAAGGGGTGAGTACTGGCGTGCCCGCAGTATAGATGATTCGACAATACCGGCCGGAAAGGAAGTAGAAGTAGTAAAAGCGGAAACCTTGCTGTTATGGGTAAAACTTCCGGAGGATGAAAAAAACGGCAATACCGGAACCAAATAGATCAGAATTAAAATCTTTTACAGCAAGATGCATTTATGTATGTCTTTTTTATCTGAAGTTAAAATTTTAGTTCATTAGGTATTGCATGTATTATGAGTCATAAACCATAAAAGGAGGCATGTCTTATGTTAGAGTTATTATTTGAAGGCAACTTATGGATACCGGCGATAATTGTCATATTTGTTTTCATTGCAATGGCAATTAAAATTGTCCGGGAATATGAAAGGCTGGTAGTGTTTCGATTAGGACGTCTGATAGACATTAAAGGTCCCGGATTTATCCTTGTGATACCCATTGTTGACAGGGTTGAGAGGATATCCCTGCGTATTGTCACCCTGGATGTTCCTTCCCAGGAAGTGATAACCAAGGACAATGTAACAACCAATGTAAACGCAGTGGTCTATTACCGCGTAGTAGACCCCAACCGTGCCGTTGTTAATGTTGAAGAGTATGCCATGGCAACTGCGCAACTGGCTCAAACCACCTTGCGTAGTGTTGCCGGACAGGCGGAGCTGGACGAGCTCTTATCGGAAAGAGAAAAGCTTAACTTAAAAATCCAAAGTATTTTGGATGAAGCAACAGATCCATGGGGTATTAAAGTAACAACGGTCGAAATTAAAGATGTGGTAATACCCGAAGCTTTGCAAAGGGCTATCTCCAGGCAAGCTACTGCTGAAAGGGAACGCCGGGCAGTTATTGTACAGGCTGAAGGTGAAAAACAGGCCGCTGACAAAATAGGGGAAGCAGCAAAAATTTTAAATAGTGAAGAAGGGGCCTTTTATGTCCGGCTATTGAGAACACTTCCGGAAATAGCCAGCCAGCAGGGTTCGCTCATAGCTTTTCCATTGCCTGTGGAGCTGAAATATTTGTTCCCTCCGGCACACAAAGAAGGTGGTAAAGGTAAAGGCACTGAGAGAAAAGGTAAAAAATAATAATGAAACC
>SLCF01000142.1 GCA_007125955.1 Bacteroidales bacterium
GCGGACTCTCCTTTGCTGCGGACTCTGCTCATCCCGGGATCCGGCTCTCTGATTTGCTTCACGCAGGAAATTTGACTTGTTATACAGATTAATAAGGTTGAATTGTGCATTCACCTGTGTTGTATTACTGTTCCTGATCCTGTTCCCCAGGTTTATATCTAGATTATCCGGCAGAACCGGTCCGGTATCCCAGCCATAGGTAGCGTTGTATCTGACCGAAGAGGATATCCAGTTCAGAACCGGTATTTTGTTTACAGGCAGTGTGTAGGTTAGATTGGTACTGTGATAATACCTTGTTGTACGTCCGAAATTCCTCAGGTTTACAAATACAGAGTCTTTCCACGCTTCATATCCGTAAGGGTCCCTCTTCCTGTCTACTATACCTTCAGGCTCATCTATCCGGGCTGTATTGTTTGCTGAAAACTCCAGCCGTAGCTGTCTTGTAAGGTCAAAATTTATGTCAAAATAGCGGTTCCACGTGAAGTCTTTCTGGTATGAAGGTATTATAAGGAAATCGGGATTGTCAATATTTCTTTTCTGTATCGCATTGTAATAGCGGTCGAGGTCGGTACGAAAAGATATATAGGACGGCAGGTAGTAGAAGTTGAAATCCCTTATAATGCGGAAAGCCGGACTGCTGAATATATCCCAGTTGCTGAAAGGCGTCACATTTTCTGTCCTGGGCGAATAGGAGTAATTCAATGATCCCCTGTAGTTTCTGAGTATATTGTACTCGGTGTTAATATCACGGTGATATGCGTCGTTGTAGGCAATGCTGACCGACCAGTTTGACATGTTATAAAACCTGGGTGTACTGTCTTCCGGGGAGATCCGCATATTGTTCAGATTCAGGCTCCTGCGGCGGGAATAATCAGTTGACAGGTTTCTGATGGAATCCCGTTCCGATCTACTTTCTACTCTTTCAAGTGCATCCTTAAGTGGCACATCAGGATCGAGAGGATTGTACTGAGGCATTATAAACCCCTCTGAATAACCGAAATAAAGAGGAATCCTTATACCGAGATGGTCAGGGAAAAACTTGCCAAGCTCAAAATTTGATGAGATATCGTACTGATAGAGCTGTTCCCGGCTGCGTTCGTTAACCTTTTTCTCTATGCTTCCAAAACCGGGCGAAACAGATGAACCTGCTACGGTTATACTGGCAAAATCGGAAAGGCGTGTTGACATCCGGACATTGCCTGCCCAACCGCCACTCTGATTAAAATCTGTCAGCCTCAGCTCATTGACCCACACCTCTCCTGACCTGGGTAGTCCGTCATCACTGCCGAAAGGATTATTCTGCATGGCAGGGTTCCTTATCCCAATCATGATAGTCCTGATATTACTCAAATTGGGATTACCTACCACCTTAACCCTATTATCCCCGTCCATTTTGGAAAAGACAGTTCCGGTAGTGACATCGGACCCTGACTGGTTAAGCATCTCATTTCTAAGCTGCTTGACCTGGTGAAAGACATCAAGCTCAACATCCAGTCGGTTATCCTCAGGCCATACAATTCTTCTGTGGTCGACGTTATCATTGTTGTACCTTCCGGGGGGCGTTACACTGAGTGGTATTTCGTATTCATAGTAATTGTTCCGGTAATCGGTGCCCAATCTGATAAAAACAGTAAGCTCATTGTCTCCCAGGAATTCACCGGGGAGAGCTGCAGCATGTACTTCCATCTGAATTCTCTTGTACTGGCGGATATCAAGATTCACATTCCTGAAAGCTGCACGTGCTACACCATCTTCCAGATCATGTACCTTCAGAAGCATTGACTGTTCATTTAGTTGTTGAAGCTGTGGGTTTTCGGGGTCTATCACACGGTCAATTCCGGGGGGAAGAACATAATTGACGGGTGTTTTGCTTGCATTTTCTTCAATATTCACTGCAGATATGTCAAACAATCCCTCTTCGCCAGCCGGAGGTTCAATTGCGTCAGGATCGTCAATAAGCACCTCATTGTACCTTCTCCACTCACTGCGCACCAGGTCGAGCTTTGCAAACCTCATAATTACAGGATCTTCAAACCCTGTCAGGAACATTCTCATAAAGCGAATTGACTTGAAATCCTGTATCGGACCTATCCTGTCTTCAAAATCCGACAAGGGTATCCTCACCTGGTACCAGTTTACGGATGACTGTTCGCCGTTGGGGAATTTTACTGTAGTACGGACAGAATCAACCACATAGTTATCTCCTACCCGCATATCATCCGGACGTATACTAACACGGTACTGGTAATACGCTTCTGATTTGTTTAGTGTATTGTCCCTGCTGATATCTTCGGTATTGGGAAGGGATGTGGCTGAAGTTGGGTATGGCTCCGGTGACTGCTCTGAAGTGGGAGAGTTGCCCTCCATTCCGTTATAATACTTGTAACGGGTTAGGATATCTGCCTCCTGTTCATCCCAGTGGGTGCCCCTGAAGTAACTGTAATTGTCAGATGACGGATCGGAATAGGCCAGTTCGTAAGCTTGTGAAACCTCACCGTGTATCATTGCTAATTCGTCAAGATAGTCGCTGAAAAAGGATCGTTCATCCTCAGTACTTAATCCGTCGAGACCTACATCCTGATACTTTCTTGCTTCGGGATTGTTGTCAAAAGCGTTGACAAGTGACTGCTGTGTCGGCACCCTTCCCCAGGCAGTGGTATCGACATTCACAACCTCTTCACTTACCGGTAATCCGTTCTCAAAACTTTTTCTTCCGTCCTTGAGTACATCTTCTGACACATTCCCGAGGTTTATATACAAATCGCCCCCGGAATGTTCTTCATCATAGACAAAAGGATCCATTAACCAAAACTCCACATATTCTATGTTGGAAGTTTCAAAATCGGTTGTATGCAAAGAACGCATTATGCCCCCCCACCTTGTTTCAGGTTCAAGCAGATAGCCCTCGGGGCCAACTCCGGCAGAATAGGTTGACGGAGCTGCATCATAATTGTAAGGCCCTCTTTCACCGGGATAGAAGGCAAGGTTCAGTACCGGAATATTTGTGGGGATCCCCCTGGGGGTTTCCCTTTCCGGAAAGAGTTCGTTTTCAAAAACCTCGCGGACAAAATGATTGGACTGCAGGTCGGGATTGTTCTTAATGTGATCAGGGGTAGCTGATGTGTTCCTCAGAAACAGCGGATCTATTATATACCATGCAAGACGCGCACGGTTATATCCGTATGCAAGGTCGTTTGTCAGTGCAGCTTCCGGAAAAAGCGTTTGTCCATCGGGTGTGCTGGATATCACCCATGCCCTGGGTGACTTGAGATCAATAGTTGTTTTGGTAGCCTCAAAATCGTCAATATAAGAAACGCCGGCTTCCCCGAGTGCCCTCGAATGGCCCGGGATAAGATGGGCAAATTCCCCCTGAAAGGAAAAGGTTGAAGGCCCTGAAGTATTCAGAAGCGGAATCCTGTCCATCAGACTGGTAAGAAATCCCGATTCAGCCCTGTAGGATGAATTAAGGCCCCAGATTGTGTTGGAAATTGACTCCTGCCCGTAAACAACTTTTTGTGTCAGGGGGCGTTCGGTCATGTTCAATATAGTTGCCCCCACGTTAAAATTATCGGATATCTGGTAATCAAGGTGCGAGCCGACAAGTGTCCTGGTCTGAAGATCAAAAAGCTGCTGGCTTTCGAGCGAAATCCTGATCGGGGCTCCTGAATCAAGAAGACCCTGGTTTATGATCTGGACTCTGCCGAGAGTGTAATCTACTGTATAATCGACGTTTTCCATTAACTCAATACCTCCGGCTGTCACTTTTACTGATCCGCGCGGCACATTCATGGCATCTAGTGAAATTTCCGAACCGGATGAAGACCTGTAATGGCCGGACAACATGAACTTGTTCTTTTCGGCTATCTGCCTCGCCCTTGTTTGAGTTGAATCATAAAGTTCCTGGAATACGTACTTGTCGGCCACAGTATCATCTCCGATGAAGTTTCTGAGATGTGATCCGAAAGGCTCAAGTACAGGAAAAAATATACGGCCTGTTGAAGGATATATGGTAATACCCTCTATAAAGTCGAATACACCGTCAGGGTAAGGCTCCAGTTGAGAATTGAGGTTATCAAGATTCATGACCTGCAGCAGTGTCTTGTCTTCTGTAGCCCCTTCCGGAAGATAGTTAATTGCATTTCCGGTATTGTCATCCCTGTAAAGAATATCCATATGAAAATCCTGGCGCTCTACCTGCCATGCATCGATAGAGTAAACATTCTTCATCATCAGGTCCCATGTTGGAAGCCTTGGTGAAAGGCTGGTGCCTTTAAGAAGTTTTACCACCAATGCTCCGGGAGCGCTGATGCCTTCATTTGAAAACTCCCCAACCTGGTATGTTTCGCCGTCAAGCGTGTATTCAAATGCTACCGCCAGAACCTCGTCAGCGTTCAAAGCTGAATTAAGTGAAATATAACCGAGTTGTTCATTGTATGAATATTCCCTGGAAGTAAGTCTCCTTGCATTTTCTATTACTTCGTAATCGGTACCGATAGAAAAACCGGGTATAGCCTGCAAAGTTGTTGAAACCAGGTTGATATTGCGTATATCCCCGTAGGTGGTTGTCATCTGTTCATAAAGGTCGTTCAGTTCGTTTCTGGGGAAGTTCCCCTGCAGTGAAAAGTCTCTTGTAAAATTTCCGGTCGAATAAATATTGTTCTCATCCTCTGCCAGATCAACAAAAGCAACAATATTCCTTGAATCATCAAAGTTGCTCGTCTTGTTGGTAATCCAAACCTCCAGTCTTGTTATGTTGATCCCCGTCATTATTACAGGAAGGTTTCTCAGCGACTCCTCATAGGTGTCCCTGAAATATTTTGAAAGGAAAAAATGCCTGTTGGCATCATAATCATCAGCATAGACTTCAAATTCCTTTTTGTGTGCCCCTCCCCTGACCTCTATTACGGATGATTCTCCTTTTTGCTGTGAAAAGACATTTGTAACTGTAAGACTTCCGAACTGCAGTTCTGTTTTTAATCCAAAAAGACTCTGGCTGCCTGTAATGAGAGTTCCGGGAAGCGGGAGAGTCACATTTCCTGCTTCTATTCTCCTGAAAATTTCATCTTCCGTCCCGGTATACTCAAGCTTTGTCTGGTTCTCAAAATCGAAAGTGGCTTCGGTATTATAATTTACTCCAAGTTCAAGTTTATCCCCTACAGTCCCTGACACATTCATCTGTATCTTTTCCTGAAAATCGAAAGTGGTTGTTCTTCTCAGCTCTTCCTGGATGTCAGGTCGTTCATTTTCCATGATGTTAACACCAAAAATCAATTCGGCAGATCCCTGTGGCTGGATATCTACAATATTGCTGCCGAATATCTGGTCAATAGCCTCACCTCCTACACTTAACCCGTGAATAAATGATTCCCCCGAATCTTCGGTTATCCCTCTCGACCTGTTTTGCCAGTAGCTGCTGACCTGGTGGTCAAGATTGTATCTCCTGTATTCCTGGAAGCTCATCACAACGGGTCTGCCAATTCTGAAATTCCCTGCCTGATGATGAAGCAGGTACTTGTTAAGCAGAGGATCGTATTCGGTTACCAGAGAAAACGGTGGTGAAAAAACCTGCAGTCTGCCGGAAGTGCTCAACAATGAAACGGGCGGATCGGAAAACATGTTAACCGGAGCAATTTGAAATTTGAAAGGAAACCCATTACCGGGATCATTTTCCCCGTAATTTGCCCCTGTTGCATTAAAAAAAGGGGAAAACAGGAAAAACAGAATGCTGACTGCAAAACATTTCAATACCTTAATCAATCCAAACCGCCAGATACTGTTATTCACTACAATCTCCTTAACGCATTCTTAACAAGAGTTTCAACAGAGTGGCCGTCATTTTCCGACAAGAGACGGCCAATTACTTTTTCAACGGCAGCTTTCTGAAAACCCAGTGCAACGAGGGCTGACAATGCTTCTTCCCTTACGGCTGCTCCTGCGGGAGAAAACATTTTTTCTTCAGCAGTCTTACCCATTTTGTTCTTCAGGTCAACAATTATTCTCTGGGCTGATCTAAGACCTATCCCCTTGACACTTTTAAGAGTATCAGCATTCCCTTCCAGAATTGCTTTCTCTATTTCCGAAGCAGACAAAGATGAAAGCATCATCCGGGCAGTATTAGCACCTATACCGGACACGGTTATCAGCAACCTGAAGAGCTCCCTTTCTCCTGCATCGGCAAACCCGAAAAAAACATGGGCATCCTCACGTACAACCTGGTGAATATATATTTTTGCATCTTTTTCTCCTGATAACCGGGTATATGTATTTAACGAAATATTTATAAAATATCCTGTCCCTCCGTTTTCCAAAACAAGATGCGCTGGTGTTAGCTCAATAATCCGGCCGGTTAAATATTCAAACATTTAAAGTGGTTTTAATCGGGCTAAAAATACATAAAAAAAAAGTGCAAAAACTATTATAAATTTTTAATTTTAAGAGTTGTAAAACCTCTTCAGGATCGGAAGCCGGGAAGAACAGTTTGATTATTCTTTCTTATGTTTTATATTTGGCATCTGACCCTTTGTTTCTCCCTTATTATTATAATCATCATACGAACAAGAGATGAATTTGTTCCAAAATACCGGCTCTGCTTTTCAATATAAAACCGACCCCGAATTAAAAAGGGGGCTTATGCTTTTCAGGGCAATGTCGAAACCCTGGCTGGTTAAACCCGGAAGCATTATAGTAACAGCTGCCCTGAAAGCAAAGATACCTCTGGGGTGGTTAATCAGACCAACCATTTTCAGTCACTTCTGCGGAGGTGAAAATATAGACGAAAGTATTGAGGTAATTGACAAACTGGCAAAATTCAATGTAAAGTCAATTCTGGATTATTCAGTAGAGGCAAAAGAAGATGAAGAAGATATCAATGAAGTACTAAAGGAAACACTCAAAACAATTGAGGTTGCGTCAGACAATCCCAATATTCCGTTTGCCGTATTCAAACCTACAGCTTTTGCCTCTAAAGCGCTTCTGACAAAAGCATCTGCAGGCAGCACGCTCTTACCCTCGGAGCAGGAAGAACTTGAGAAATTCAGGGAGAGGATCCATACTCTTTGCCTGGCAGCAAGTCAGAAGAACATCCCGATCCTGATTGATGCGGAAGAATCGTTTTATCAGGAGATAATTGACAAGGTAGCTGCCGAAATGATGGCACTTTTCAACAGGAAAAAGGCGATAGTTTACAATACCCTGCAAATGTACCGCCATGACCGGACTGACTTCCTTGTCAGGTGTCTTGATGAGGCAAAGAGGGGGGGGTACTTCCCTGGAATAAAGCTTGTCAGGGGTGCCTACCTTGAAAGAGAGCGTTTAAGGGCAAAGAAAATGGGCTACCCTTCCCCAGTTCACCCTGACAAGGAGAGCACCGACCGGGCATACGACAATGCGCTGACTTTCTGTATTGAAAACATTGACAGGATCTCTGTTTTCAACGGAACACACAATGAGGAAAGTTGTCTCCACATGATCGGAGAGATGAAGAAACACAGTATTGCCAATGATGATCAAAGGGCATTTTACTCACAGCTTTACGGCATGAGTGACCATATAAGCTTCAACCTTTCAAGGTTAGGATACAATGTGGCAAAATACCTTCCTTACGGGCCTGTCACTCAGGTCTTACCCTATCTGATCCGCAGGGCGGAAGAGAATAAAGCTGTTGCAGGGCAAACAGGGAGGGAACTAACTCTTCTCAAAACAGAAATGAAAAGAAGAAAGCAAATTAAAAAGGAAGTTTAACATTCAGGATTATGATAATTGACAACAACAGGAAATCGATATCATTAAGACTCAGAAAACTTATGGCAATGCTTTTTACAGGGGCTTTGATCATAATAGTCTATTTTACAGACATCCTTCAATCACCAGGCAGCTGGTTTACAAAGCATCATCTTGCTGGATTTTTCCTCCTTCTTTATGTATTGTATTACTTATTTGATTATATGCTGGAACACAACTACATATATTATTCTGACATGGGAGACAAAATTGTAGTGCGCTATTATTCACTCAGACCCCTTGAAAGCTCACAAAATTCCATAGAGATACCGAAATCTGAATTTCATGATTTCAGGATCACAAGATCTTTTTTAAACCTGAAAGAAAGGATTGTCCTTTTCCAGAATACCAGGAGGGGTATTGCCAAATACCCTCCAATAAGCATAACTGCGCTTAACAAAGCGGAAAAGGAAAAGCTGATGAGTTCACTTGGAAAATTAAAAGGCGCTTCCTCATAAAACATATTGTAAAACATAAACAGTCCGGTTTTACATATTACAAGCAGTTAACACAAGTCCGGAATACCCGGTTTAATTAATTCATGAGTAAAATCATATTGTAACCTGCGGTTTTATAATAATTTTGCTATTGCTGAAAAAAGGAGTCACATAAGGAATATCGAAACATATTGTTTTATCTTTAAAAATCAATAAACATGAACGTAGATAAATTAATGATCGACCTGGAAAAGAAACATCCGGGTGAGGTTGAATACCTTCAGGCAGTAAAGGAAGTACTCGAATCCATAGAGGAAGTGTATAACCAGAATCCTCAGTTTGAAGCTGCCGGAATTATAGAACGACTGGTTGAGCCTGACAAGATTATAACTTTCAAGGTGCCGTGGGTGGATGATCAGGGCAAAGCACATGTAAACCTTGGTTACAGGGTTCAGTTCAATAATGCAATCGGTCCCTACAAAGGGGGGATTAGGTTCCACCCGAGCGTTAACCTGAGCAGCCTTAAGTTCCTCGGCTTCGAGCAGATATTCAAGAACAGTCTTACCACTCTCCCAATGGGTGGTGCCAAGGGAGGATCGGACTTTAACCCGAAAGGTAAGTCACAGCAGGAGATAATGCGATTCTGCCACTCATTCATGCTGCAGTTATGGAAAAATCTGGGGCCCGATACAGACGTGCCGGCAGGTGACATTGGTGTTGGCGGACGTGAAGTTGGTTACATGTTCGGTATGCACAAAAAACTTACAGGTGAACATACAGGAGTATTCACAGGCAAGGGCAGGAACTGGGGCGGAAGCCTGATAAGACCCGAAGCAACCGGTTTCGGTGCAGTTTATTTTGCTCAGGAAATGCTTAAAGCTCAGGGCGAGACCCTGGAAGGCAAAATTGCCACAGTATCAGGTTTCGGTAATGTTTCCTGGGGTGCCATTAGAAAGCTTAACCAGTTGGGTGCAAAGGTTATGACCATTTCCGGACCTGACGGTTACATTTACGACCCCGATGGAATCAGCGGTGAAAAGATCGATTACCTGCTTGAACTGAGAGCTTCCAACCAGGATATTGCCAAACCGTACTCATATGAGTTCTCAAACGCACAGTTCCATGAAGGCAAACGTCCGTGGGAAGTTAAGTGTGACCTGGCATTCCCCTGTGCAATACAGAACGAGCTGGATGAAAATGATGCCAAAAACCTGGTTAAAAACGGGTGCAAAGTTGTTTCTGAGGGTGCAAATATGCCATGTGTGCCTGAGGCTATTGATATTTTCCTCGAGAACAAGGTGCTTTACGGCCCCGGCAAGGCTGCAAATGCAGGCGGTGTAGCAACATCCGGACTGGAACAGACTCAAAATGCGATGAAACTAAGCTGGCCCGCAGAGGAAGTTGAAGAAAAGCTGCGCCAGATAATGATCAATATTCATGATGCCTGCGCAAAATACGGAAAAGAGAGCGACGGCTATATCAATTACATGAAGGGCGCAAACATTGCCGGTTTCATTAAGGTTGCAAATGCAATGCTTGACCAGGGTGTAATTTAAATTTTGTTTAATGGCTATTTAATAAGGGGCTGTCTGTAAAGGGCAGCCCTTTTTTTTTATAATAAATTCCTGATCTGAATTGACGGATAAAAAATATTCATATTTTTGTTAATACTTAAGAAGCCGGATCAATCATAATGTATTCTCAGTAATCAATAGCCGGCAGCCCGGAACAGCAAGCATTTCGGAAAGAATAACTGAAGAAGATAAATAATCAGCAGCAATAAATGAAAGATCAACTGCTGAAATACAAGATAGCAATCAGTCTGATACCTGGTATTGGCAGTATACTTGCCAAAAAGCTAATTGAATATGCAGGCGGCCCCGGAGAAGTTTTCGGGATTCCCCCCCGTTCACTTGAAAGGGTTCCCGGAATAGGAAAAAAACTGGCCAGGGAGATATCCCGTAAAGATATTTTGAACGAAGCTGAAAGGGAAATTCAATTTATCAGAAAATATAATATCAGGCCCCTGTTTTACCTTGACGAAGAATACCCTGAAAGACTTAAAGAATGCCAGGATTCTCCTGTCATGATCTACATTAAGGGACTGGCTCAACTTAACCACCAGAAAATTATCAGCATAATAGGAACCAGGAAAGCAACAGATAACGGAAGGGAGATTTGCAATAAGCTTGTGAAGGATCTTGCAGAGCGGGGTCATGATCCGTTGATTGTCAGCGGACTTGCTTACGGAATAGACATTTGTGCCCACAGGGCAGCTCTGAAAAACGGCCTCGGAACCGTTGCGGTTCTGGGACACGGTCTGTCAAATATTTATCCTCCGGCCCACTCTAATGATGCCCGCGAAATTGTAAAAAAGGGAGCTTTGGTAACCGATTTTCCTTCTGCTGAAAAGCCGAGGAAGAACAATTTTATTAAAAGGAACAGGATCATTGCAGGAATGTCGGATGCAACAATTGTAATTGAATCTGGCAAAAAAGGAGGGGCGCTTATAACAGCCGACCTTGCAAATTCTTATGACCGCGATGTTTTTGCTTTTCCGGGGAGAATAACAGATAAATATTCAGCCGGATGCAATAAGCTCGTCAAAACCCATAAGGCAGCCCTTATAGAAAGTATCACAGATCTTGAATACATGTTGGGCTGGGAAAGTAAGGAAAAAAGCAGATCTTCTGAACAAAAGAAAATATTTGACAGTCTGTCTGCAGAAGAAAAAGAGATCCTTGCCCTGATAGACAAAAAGGGGGAGGCCTCAATAGACGATCTTTGCTCTGAAAGTGGGCACCATATGGGGAAAGTTTCTCATCTACTGCTTAACCTTGAATTTGCAGGTTACCTGAAAAGCCTTCCCGGCAAAATTTACAAGATCCCCCTTAAATAACCCTTTAAATATCAGCCCTGGAAAGACTTTTGTGCTTAAAAACATCTCCTCCCGGCACTTTTTGTGCTGCATAACATTTTTTTATTCGGCAAATTTTTTATTAAAAAAGTTTCACTAATTCCAAAACCGTAAAATTTTTTTTCATATGTTTGTTAATGTCAATATAAATTTTTAATCACAAAATCCAACATTGAATATGGATCCAAGAGTAGAAAAATTCATGGCAAACATCATTGCCAAAAACGCGGGGGAATCAGAATTTCACCAGGCAGTCCAGGAGGTAGCTGAATCATTGGTCCCGTTTATAGAAGAGAACCCAAAGTATAAACATGCCAAAGTCCTGGAAAGGATTGCAGAGCCGGAAAGAGTAATTATATTCAGGATACCCTGGATAGACGATAAAGGAGATGTTCAGGTTAACAAAGGATACCGTATTGAGATGAACAGCGCTATCGGCCCGTACAAGGGAGGAATACGTTTCCACCCCACTGTCAATCTCAGCATACTGAAATTCCTTGGTTTTGAACAGGTCTTCAAAAACAGTCTGACCACTCTGCCCCTGGGAGGAGGTAAAGGCGGATCTGATTTTGACCCGAAAGGCAAATCAGATAATGAAGTGATGAAATTCTGCCAGAGTTTTATGTCGGAGTTGTTCCGTCATATCGGACCCGATACCGATGTCCCGGCAGGAGATATTGGTGTAGGAGGACGTGAGGTTGGTTTCATGTTCGGACAGTACAAGAGGCTGAAAAATGAATTTACCGGTGTATTCACAGGGAAAGGACGTGAATGGGGAGGAAGCCTTATCAGGCCGGAAGCAACAGGCTACGGAACAGTTTATTTCGCGGAAGAGATGCTTAAAATAAAAGGTGACAGCTTCAAAGGGAAATCTGTTACAATTTCAGGTTCCGGGAACGTTGCCCAGTTTGCTACCGAAAAAGCCCTTGAGTTTGGAGCAAAAATTGTAACACTTTCAGATTCTGCCGGATTCATATATGACCCCAACGGGATAGATGCCGAAAAGCTTGAATATGTCAAAGAATTAAAGAACATAAAACGAGGCAGGATAAGTGAGTATGCAGACAAATACGGTGTAGAGTATTACGAAGGGAAGAGACCGTGGATTGTTAAGTGTGATGTAGCCCTGCCCTGTGCAACACAGAACGAGATAACCGAAGAGGATGCCCAAACCCTTGTCAAAAACGGTTGTTTCGTGGTCTCTGAGGGTGCAAATATGCCTTCAACACCTGATGCAGTTGAGGTATATCTTAACAACCGTATTTTATACGGTCCGGGAAAGGCAGCCAATGCAGGCGGGGTAGCAGTGTCCGGACTTGAAATGACACAAAACTCTATGCGACTTAGCTGGTCACGCGAAGAGGTTGACAGCAAACTGCAGTCGATCATGAAGAATATTCATGAAACATGCAGGAAATATGGAGTTGAATCGGACGGTTTCATAAATTATCTTAACGGTTCCAATATTGGAGGCTTTGTGAAAGTTGCAGATGCAATGATTGCACAGGGAGTTGTTTAACAACGGAAAGATTCCAGTTGAAAAAGGCTGCCTTTAAAGGCGGCCTTTTTTATTCCGGACAATATCCAATAATTTTTAAGGGCAATTTTCCATACATACTCATCTTTCCCTGGCCTGTTTATCAGATGGAAAATTTGTTTACATTTACAGCCTCAAAATTGATTTGAATGGTATTCGCAGACACACATACTCATTTGTACCTCCCTCATTTTAAAAACGATATAGATTTAATAGTGCGTCGTGCAAAAGAAATGGGTGTGCAATATATGTTTCTCCCCAATATTGACAGCAAATCGGTTAACCCGATGCTTCGGCTTGCGGAAAAATACCCTCGCAATTGCTTTCCAATGCTGGGCCTTCATCCTAATTCAGTTGGGGATGACTTTGAAAACGAATTGAAGGAAATGGAGTTGCGGCTTAATTGTGAAAAAATATGCGCCATAGGAGAAACCGGAATAGATCTTTACAGAAGCAGAAAAACTTTGGATTTACAAAAAGAATCGCTTCAGTTACAACTGGAATGGGCAGCAAAACACGACCTGCCTGTTGTTTTGCACACACGTAATTCATTTGAAGAGGTTTTCGATATAATTTCAAAATATTGCGCCAATAAACTTAAAGGAGTTTTCCACAGTTTCACTGGCAATGCAGATCAGGCAAAAAGGGTGGTGGAAGCAGGTTTTAAACTGGGGATAGGAGGGATTGTTACCTTCAAAAATTCAGGGCTTGAAAAATCTCTGGAAAAAATTGATCTGCAAAACGTGATAATGGAAACAGACTCACCTTACCTGGCTCCCCACCCCTATAGGGGGAAGCGAAATGAAAGCTCTTATCTTACATATATTGCTGAAAAAGTAGCGGAAATATACTCTGTTACTACAGAAAAAGTGGCAGAAGCAACAACATCAAATGCACTTAAGCTTTTTAATAAAACTTTAGAATGAGCCCTCTATGCAGAGAGAGAAATGAACTTATAACCCCCCGAACATTATGAAAAATACAAAACCTCCATCAGTATTGATCATATATACAGGAGGCACTATAGGAATGGCTTACCATCCCGAAACCGGTTCGCTGGTGCCTGTGAATTTTGAAGAGATATCAAATCAGTTGCCTGAGTTGAAAAGGTTCAACTACAATCTTAAAGCAGTTTCATATAGTCCCCCGATAGATTCATCCAACGTCAATCCGGAAATATGGGTAAAAATTGCCCGGACAATTGAAGTGAACTATGAGAGTTTTGACGGTTTTGTAATTCTTCATGGAACGGACACAATGTCCTTTTCTGCCTCGGCACTAAGCTTTATGCTCGAAAATCTCGGCAAGCCCGTTATTTTTACAGGATCACAGCTTCCAATAAGCACACTTCGCACCGACGGCAGGGAAAATATCATTTCAGCAATAGAAATAGCGGCAGCTAAGGAAAAAGGCAGGCCGGCAGTACCGGAAGTATGCATATTCTTCCAGAACAGCCTGTTCAGGGGAAACCGCACTACAAAGTACAATACGGAGTATTTCAACGCATTCAGGTCGGAGAACTACCCTTTGCTGGCTGAAACAGGCATTGAGATCAAGTTCAATCAAAAAGCGATCATCAAAGCCCCAGGGGAAAATGAGAAGTTAAACGTGCATAAAGAACTGGACAATAATGTGGCCATCCTGAAAATATTCCCCGGAATAAAGCGAGATGTTCTCCGTTCAATCTTCAAAACACCGGGATTGAAGGGCTTAGTAATGGAAACCTATGGTTCGGGTAATGCACCCACATATGACTGGTTTATTGATGAAATAAGGGGTGCTGTTGAAAAAGGTCTGATAATTCTAAACATTACTCAATGTATAGCGGGCAGCGTTGATATGACAAAATATGAAACAGGAATTAAATTAATGGAAGCCGGAGTTCTGAACGGAAATAATATAACCTGCGAGGCTGCCGTTACTAAATTGATGTTTCTTATTGGAAAAGGATTTACCGGCAAAGAGATTGATTTATTAATAAAAAAGTCGATCAGGGGAGAAATAAATTGATAAATTGTTTTTTTATATGTTTTTTTTGTAATTTGGCAGCCTGAAAAAATCATATCATTCTAACTATAATGATATTGTGGGGAGAGGTGGCCGAGCGGTCTAAGGCGCACGCCTGGAAAGCGTGTATACCTCGAAAGGGTATCGCGGGTTCGAATCCCGCCTTCTCCGCACGGAGCAAAAAACTAGTTAAGGATTTTATCATTTAAAAAATTTAAAAACCACTTTAATAATTAAATTCGAGACAAACCATGAAAAAATTATTTGCGTTTTTAGCATTACTGGGAATGCTTTCATTTGGATCATTTAACGTAGCAGCTCAGGAACAGGAAGAAGCAGAAGTTGATGAGCAGGAATTTATGGAGCAGGAAGAGGTTGCCCCTGAAGAGGAGCCCCTTCAGCCTGAAACAGAAGAAGAAGGCGCACTGCACCAGCAAATCAAGAGAATATTCATCGAAGGTGGAGCAGGTTTTATGGGTGTTGTTCTTCTGGCCCTCATCTTTGGTCTTGCCATCTCTATCGAAAGAATTCTCTACCTAAGCTTTGCCACGACAAACACCGATAAATTGCTGAAAAATGTCGAAGAAGCCCTTGAAAATGGTGGCGTTGAAGCCGCCAAGGACGTTTGCCGCGACACACGCGGACCCGTTGCCAGTATTTTTTACCAGGGCCTGAGCAAGATTGACGAAGGTATTGATGTTGTCGAAAAGTCAGTTGTATCTTACGGTGGCGTTCAAACCGGACTGCTTGAAAAGAACCTTACATGGATCTCACTCTTTATTGCAATTGCCCCCATGCTTGGTTTTATGGGTACGGTAATAGGAATGATCCAGGCATTTGATGCTATTGAGGTTGCAGGTGATATTTCCCCCTCGCTTGTGGCAGGAGGTATCAAGGTTGCACTTATTACTACCGTATCAGGTCTTGTTGTCGCCATCATTCTGCAGATCTTCTACAACTACATTGCATCAAAGATAGATTCACTGGTTAACAGCATGGAAGATGCTTCAATATCACTAATCGACATTCTGGTAAAACATAACCTTAAAAAACAGTAAAACATGTCAGATAGAATATTGCATAAAACAATCAATATCCTCCTTTTTGTCCTGATGGGCGTTTCCGTCGTTTTTCTGATATTCTTCTATTTCGGCGGAACTGTTGAGGGCACGGCAGGCACAGCGGCTGAAGAGCCCATTGTAGCAGAAGGGTTCATTATATGGGCTTATATTCTGCTTGGCCTTGCACTGTTTTTTACCCTCATATTCCCTACGGTAAGGATGATTCTAAATCCGAAAAATGCCAAAAAAACCGGTATCGGACTTGTAGGATTGGCAGTACTTGTGTTCATAGCATTCCAGGTCTCATCTGATGAACCTTTGAGGCTTGCAACGGAAAGCGACTGGAACACGCCGACAGTAGTTAAATGGTCGGGAGCAGGACTTGGCACTATGTACGCCTTGATAGCACTGGCATTTCTTTCAATATTATATACAGAGATAAGCCGGTTTTTTAAATAGAAATTATGCTGCTGTTATACGCAGCCAAAAATTATAAACTATTATGGGAAGAGAAACTCCAGAATTACCCATGGCCTCAATGGCAGACATAGCTTTTATGCTGCTGATATTCTTCCTGGTGGCAACAACCATGGATATGGATTCCGGCCTGCAGCGAGTTTTGCCGCCTATGCCTGAAGATGATCAGATTGAGGAGGACCAGCAGATCAGGGAGCGTAACGTTTTCATCGTCCTTGTAAATGCAAGGGACCAGCTAATGGTTGAAGGTGAAAATATTCCAATTGAGCTGCTTCGTGAGAGGGCCAAGGAATTTATAGCCAATCCCAACGATGAGCCCCATCTGCCCGAAAAGGAGATGAAAGAAGTCCCCTACTTCGGAGAAGTATACGCTACGAGAACAGCAATAATATCATTGCAGAATGACCGGGGAACATCATACGGGATGTACATCAGAGTACAGAACGAACTTGCAGCAGCCTACAGGGAGTTGAGAGACGATCTGGCAATGGAACAGTTCGGCCGTCCCTTCAATGCCCTTGGTGAATCGGAACAAGAGGCTGTGAGAGAAATTTATCCGATGACGATTTCTGAAGCAGAACCCAGAGAAGTAGGAGGAAATTAATATGTCAAAATTTCAAAGAAAAGATAAGGGCAAAATGCCCAAAATCAGTGTTGCAGCACTTCCGGACATTGTATTTATGCTATTGTTCTTTTTCATGGTTAGTACTACCATGCGGGAAGTAACAACAATGGTTTCACAATCCCTGCCTGAGGCGACAGAAGTCTCCAGGCTGGAAAAGAGATCACTTGTCAGTAATATTTATATCGGAACACCTCTGCCTGCATACCAGGCGTTGTACGGAACATCTCCACGTATACAGCTTGATGACTCATTTGCTGATGTGGAAGATATAGCTCAGTTTATTGCAAGTGAAAGGGAAGCACGCGACGAATCGGAAATTCCGTTTATGACCACATCTCTGAGGGTAGACCAGTATACACGTATGGGTATCGTTACAGATGTCAAACAGGCTCTCAGAAGGGCTAATGCTCTCAGAATAAACTACTCGTCGAGGGAAACCGAAACTGCTTTTTGACTTAGGACAGAATCGTATAGCGCGTTACAAAAAGGCTGTTTCCATTGAAACAGCCTTTTTTTGTGACCCCGGCAGAAGTGTCTTGCGACGATCCCGCCGGGTAAACCCTGGCTTTGTGACCCCGGCAGAAGTGTCTTGCGACGATCCCGCC
>SLCF01000124.1 GCA_007125955.1 Bacteroidales bacterium
GTGTATATAAATCAGAAGAGATTTTAACAGGAATTGTCCGTTCTCATATTTTCAATATCTTCACAAAACAGAATGAAGATATTGTTATGGTAAGTTCAATCAGAACAATTAATTAATATAAATATTTATGATTAAACTAAAGGATATACTGTCAATTTCCGGTCACCCGGGATTGTATAGATTCTTGTCAAAGGGCAGAAACGGGGTTATTGTGGAACCGCTGGAAGGAGGAAAGCGGATGAATGCCCATGCCTCTCTCAAAATTCTTGCACTTGAGGATATAAGGATATTCACAACAACCGATGAAGAACCCCTTTCCCGGGTTTTTTCTCTTATTCATAAAAAGGAGAATGGTGGTGAAGCAATCAGTCACAAATCCTCCGCCGAAGAACTGAAGTCTTATATGGAGGAGGTTTTGCCCGAATATGACAAAGACCGTGTTTATGTTTCGGATATAAAAAAGATTGTACATTGGTACAATATTCTCCACTCTCTTGATATGCTCCATTTCGAAGAAGAAAAAGAAGAAGAGGGAAGCGGTGAGCAAGCCGAAGGTACGGAAAAAGAGAGTGCTGTGGAGAAACCCGGAAAGCCTGAAAAAGAGAGCAGCGGGGAGAAATCCAAAAAGCCGGTAAAAGAATCAAATAAAGACGCCAAAGCAAAAGCAGATGATAAGGGAAAAGGTGGGGCAGGTGAGAATTAAAAAGAGTCAAAAGGCTGACGATAAGTAGTAAATAGATTGATGGCGGACTGGCACTGCAATGGAATTTTTTAAAGAGCATCAATTACAATCTATCTATTTTAACCTAAAACAGAAAAGATGGAAACTTTCAAGGAACGGTTGAGAAAAAGGGAGACACTCACCGGAACAATGCTTTCTCTCCCTTCTTCCGAGATAGCCGAAATACTCTCCCGTACCGGATTTGACTGGCTGTTTATAGACGGGGAGCACGGCAATTTTGAGATTGGAGACCTGCAAAGGATACTGCAGGTGACCGACGGAGCGGTTATGAGTCTGGTAAGAGTACCCCTCAATGATGAAATATGGGTTAAGCGGGCTCTGGATTCCGGTGCAGCCGGCATTATTGTGCCACAGGTTAAAACAGCAGAAGAAGCTGAACAGGCAGTCTCATTCTGCAAATATCCCCCCGACGGCAGGAGAAGCGTTGGCATATCGCGGGCGCACGGATATGGAATGGATTTTGCCGGATATATAAAAAGAGCAAATGATGATATACTGGTGGTTGTCCAGATAGAGCATATTGAGGCGGTCAGGAATGCAGGCACCATAGTGGAAGTCCCGGGCGTGGATGCTGTTTTTGTCGGGCCATACGACCTGTCGGCCAGCATGGGGATGGCCGGGGATGTTGAAGCCACGGAAGTGAAAGAGGCCATTGAGAAGGTATATGAAGTGTGCATGGCAGCAGGCAAACCTGCCGGCATTTTCGGGACTTCAGTAAAGGCGGTAAAACCATATGTTGATATGGGCTTTTCGCTCGTATGCATCTCGATTGACAACCTGATTTTTACCGGGGGTGTAAAAAAGCTGGTGAGTGAAATACAAAAGATGCAGGGGTGAAATCTCTAATCAATCACACCTGAGCCGAGCAGTTCCTCTTTCCTGTACCAGGCAGCAAATTGTCCGGGCGTTATTCCTCTCTGCAGTTTACTGAATATTATATATAATCCGTTATCCCTCATATAAAGGGTGGCTTCCTGGAGTGGCTGGCGGTAGCGTATTCGTACCAGGTATTCACCGCTTTCGCCTTCTTTTAGTTTAAGATCTTCACGTATCCAGTGAACATCTTCCTTTCTTATAAAAAGTCCCTTCCTGTTGAGTCCGGGATGGGAATGCCCTTCCCCTGTGTAAATAATGTTCTGTTCCGTATCTGTTCCGATCACAAACAGCGGCTCCTTTTTGCCTCCTACATTCAATCCTTTTCTTTGTCCCACCGTGTAAAACCATGCACCATTGTGTGTTCCGATTCTTTTCCCGTCACCTGGTGTATACCTGCATGGTGAAGCCACCTTTCCGGGATAATCTTCCGGGGGCGTGCCCTGTTTAACGGTTGTGCAGTTTTTATAGTGGGAGCGGGGGATTTCAATTATATCTCCTTTTGCAGGCTCAAGTTTCTGTTGCAGAAATGAAGGAAGATCTACTTTCCCCACAAAACATATACCCTGGGAATCCTTTCTCCCGGCAGTAGCCAGTCCAAGCCGGGTTGCGGTTTCCCTGACCTCTTCCTTGGAGATTTCGGCTAACGGGAAGATAGCTCTTTTAAGCTGATCCTGGCCAAGCTGACACAGGAAGTAGCTCTGGTCCTTTTTGCGGTCGCGCCCGGCAATCAGCCGGTATATAGTTTTATCTCCTTTATGTATCTCCTTTTTGCCGCAGTAATGTCCAGTTGCCACATAATCGGCATTAAGCTTAAGGGCTTCCTCAATAAAAAGGCTGAATTTAATCTCACGGTTGCAAAGCACATCAGGATTGGGAGTCCGCCCCTTGCGGTACTCGGAGAACATATAGTCCACCACCTGGGTGCGGTACTGTTTGCTGAGGTCGGTTGTATGGAAAGGGATGTCAAGTTTTTTGGCAACAAGTTTTGCAAACAGGAGGTCGTCATGCCACGGGCAGTCGCCTGAAATAGTTCCCTCCGGATCGTGCCAGTTTTTCATGAAAAGGGCTGTCACCTCATGACCTTCCTTTTTCAGAAGGTATGCAGCAATACTTGAATCTACCCCGCCTGATAAACCTACAACAACTCTTTTCATTCGTATAAATTACGTTTTGTAAATTAGTTATCACTATTTTGCCTAATTAAGACTTTGAACATTTGCTTTTCAATCCCATGGATTCCCCACATTTATTCATGTCTTTTTGTGAGTCTAGAGAATTATGGGGAATTCATAAATGCACTCACAGTTTGGCACAAACACCGTTTTACCAATTAATAACTATTCAGGAACGGTATTGTTGCCCTTCATTTCCGGCTTTTGCTCTTATTTGGCTCTGATTGCTTCTTTCTCTTTTTTCCGGGCCTTCTGGCACCATAGCTATTGTTGAAGATCTTTCCCTTTCTGGTTTTTTTGTCACCTTTTCCCATGATATTCCGATTTAAGTTATTTAATCAGCTAACACAGTAACGGTAGTTGCCTCAACCGTATTGGGAGGGCAACTAAATATTTTTATTCATTCTCCTGTTTATATAAAATGAGTTTGCCTGAGCAGCGGGGGTCACTATTATATCATTTATATTTACATGCGCAGGACGTGTCAGCACAAACAGTATTGCTTCAGCAACATCTTCCCCTGTAAGCGGTTCAACTCCCCGGTATGGGTTTTTTGCAAGCTCTTTGTCTCCCCTGAACCTTACAAGGGAAAATTCCGTTTCCGCCATTCCCGGGGATACCATTGAGACTTTTATACCGTGCCTGAGCATGTCAATCCGCATTCCTTTCGACAAAGCATCAACAGCATGCTTTGTTGCACAGTAAACATTTCCATTTTCATATACCTCCTTTCCTGCAATACTGTCAATATTTACAATGTGCCCTTTTCCCCTTTTTATCATTAAGGGTGCTATCCTGCGGGTAATGTAAAGGAGACCTTTCACATTCGTGTCTATCATCTGTTCCCAGTCCTCCACACTTCCTTCATGAAGCGGCTCAAGTCCTGCCGCCAGTCCGGCATTGTTAATCAAAACATCAATCTCCCTCCATCCGGAAGTCAGTTTGTCGACAGCCCTGTCGACTTCATCGCGTTTTCTTATATCGAATACCAGGGGAAGGACTTCAGTAAGATCCTGCAGTTCTTGCTGAAGTTTAATCAGCTTATCTTTCCTGCGTCCTGTTATTATAAGCCGGTAACCATTTCGGGCAAGCAATTTTGCAGCAGCTTCCCCGATGCCTGCTGTTGAACCTGTTATAACGGCTGTTTGCATAACTTTTACTTTTTGCTGACAAAGTTTGGGAAAAAATACAAATAAGTCAAATTAAGCTTTTCAGCAGGAGAAAATTAATGAATCTTTTTGAGGCGTCTGTGTAATTTGTATTCATCGATCTTCAGGCAGACGTTTTTTCGTTCTGCAGGTATTCCCTGTGAAAAATTACGCAGAAAAAATTTATATTTGCCTGAGGTGGTAATGTTTTATTAAATTGATAAAATTGAAACGGACAGCTGCAGTAATAATTCTATTTGTTATCTCGTTGGGTATTTGTTTGTCTCAAAGGATATATGACAGAAATATTCCCGAGCACGACCATAAGCCTCTTCATTTCGGTTTTACAGTAGGCCTTAATACAATGGATTTCAGGATAATTTCTTCTGAGTTTGCTGTTGAAGAGGATTTTTTTGCTGAAGTGAGCAGTCTGAGTCCGGGATTCAATATCAACGTAGTTTCAAATTTTAAACTAAGCCGGTTTCTTGATTTCCGGGTTTTACCCGGAATAGCTTTCGGTCAGAGAAAAGTTGATTATTACAGCGACTCCCTCTATGCCGGCAGTCAGGACCTCGAATCCTCTTTTATTGAAGTTCCGCTTATTTTAAAGTACAAATCTGTAAGGATCAGAAATTACCGTCCATATCTGATTGGCGGGATAAATTTCCGATATGACCTGGCAAAGAACTTCAGCGAGGATGACCAGATATATCTGAATCTGAAACCATTTGATACATATCTGGAACTGGGCTTTGGAATAGACTTTTACCTGCCCTATTTCAAGTTTTCAACTGAGCTGAAATATGCAAAAGGGTTGTTAAATGTAATAGATTACACACCCAGCAGTCAGCCGCAATTCCAGAATGCCATAGAAAGGCTGGGCTCCAATCTTCTGATTTTTTCATTACATTTTGAATAATTCTCTTTACTTCAAACAGACGGGAAAGTGCAGCGGTTCATTCTGTAAGTCCAATATGATATGAACAAATAATGGGTTGCGCCGGGATAAGCTCGTGAGGTGGGGATTTAAAGGAGGGGATGCTTCCTTCGGAATTCGGAAACAATTATTCCTCCTGCTACTGCTACATTAAGCGATTCGGAAGAATTTCCGCCGGCAGGAAAGGAAGGTATCTTAAGCCGATGGTTAACCAGATGAGATATTTCGTGTGATATCCCCTTTGACTCGTTACCGAGCAGAATAAAACCGGATTCACCAAGCGGGTGGCTGTAGACA
>SLCF01000088.1 GCA_007125955.1 Bacteroidales bacterium
CCTTCACGCAGTGCCTTGATGAACCTTGCCCATGCAACAGGATTGAGTATGTTGGTAGGAGGTAACTGACCTGCATATATTGTGCGGTTGTGGTGCTGCCTCATGGCATGCCTGAAACTGGCTGCAGGATCCGCACCATCATCCATCTCTATCCAGAGTTTTATAAGTGCAATATTGGCCATTGCCCTGTCATAGTCATCCATCGGCAGGTCCAGAGCCAGGAAAACCTCCTTGAATTCCTCGTAATCTTTCCAGGGGAAAATTGTTACCTCCTCTATCAAAATTGTGTCTTTCTCCAAAGTGACGTCAACCGGGTAATGTATTACATCAATTTTGTCAGGTATAACAATCTGCCTGGTCTTGAAACCCATTGAGGAGACCTGTATGGTGTCGTTCGGATAACCGATAAATGAGAACATCCCTCTCCTGTCTGATACCGTTCCCTTTTGCCTGTTTACTACAATAATGTGTGCAAAGGGGAGGGGGTTCCTCGCTTCGTCACGGACAATGCCGCTGACCTGAACCGGATCCTGGGCTTGCAGCTCAGAGGACATGAATTTCCCAAAGAAGAGAAGAAAAATAAGTGAAGTGTATATTATGTTTTTTGTTCGCGGCATTAATAGAATTTTTCAGTATTTGCTGACAATAATTCACCCGTCCGTATTTTCGGACTGCAAAATAAGCTTATTTTTGTATATATTAAAACTGATTTTTAACTAAAAAGTTATGTTTACTGTAAAAATAATATAAACAACATAAAATGGTAAAGCAAACCGAAATTACCTTACCCCCTTTCGGAAGGGGGTATCACCTTATAACCGGATTAATAAAACAGAAACTGCCTCCACTGCCGGATAAAGGAATGGTGAATCTTTTCATAAAACACACTTCGGCTGCACTGACACTGAATGAGAATGCCGATCCCGCTGTGCTTCAGGACATGGAATATATAATGAACAGTGTTGTTCCCGAAAAAGATAACAACTATATTCATACTGCAGAAGGGGCAGACGACATGCCAGCCCATGCAAAAACCAGTATGACGGGTGTTTCGGTTACAATACCGGTAACCGGCGGGCAGCTCAATCTTGGAACATGGCAGGGGATATACCTTTGCGAGTTCCGCAACCGGGGCGGCAGCCGGAAGATAGTTGCTACGGTTTACGGTTAGTCTTCACATTCCGGATTACATGTAAAATGACAGACACAAACCGGCCTGCAATGTTACTTTCTGAATATTAAACCCCTTCGTGTTCGGTCCTTTTTATTATCTCATCCTGCAAAGTCTCCCCAAGATCGTTGAAATAATCGGAATAACCTGCAACACGCACTATCAGGTCGCGGTATTTTTCAGGGTTTTCCTTTGCATCGCTGAGTGTTTTGGCGTCGGTTACATTAAACTGGATATGGTGGCCGTCAAGCCTGAAATATGTCCTTACCAGTGACACCATCTTTTTTTTGCTGTCGCTGTTAGAGAAAAAGGCAGGGGAGAACTTCTGGTTCAGAAGTGTACCTCCTGTTCTTATGTGGTCTATTTTGGCTGCTGAATTGATAACTGCTGTAGGACCTTTTGTGTCGGCACCCTGCACCGGACTTATACCTTCGCTCAGGGACTCTCCGGCCAACCTGCCGTCGGGCATTGCTCCCGTTACGCTGCCGAAATAAATATGACAGGTTGTAGGAAGGAGATTTATCCTGAAGGTGCCTCCGCAGGAGGATTTCTTTCCGTTTATTGCATTGTAAAAACTGTTGAAGACCATTACAGCAAACCGGTCGGCATAATCGTCGTTGTTCCCCCATTTGGGAGTATTGTAGACAAGGTCGTGCCGCAGTTTTTCATGTTTTTTAAAGTTGGCTTTCAGGGCTTTTATCATTTCATTCATTGAAACCGTCTTCTCATCAAAAACGTTCTTATGGAGGGAAGCCAGGTTGTCTGTCAAACTTCCCAGTCCGACCCCCTGTACATACCTCGTGTTGTATCGCGCACCCCCCGAATTGTAATCCCTGCCTTTCCGGATACAATCTTCGGTTATAACTGAAAGAAGAGGAGCAGGCATGTATGACGAATAAAGCTTTTCTATTATGTTGTTCCCTTCCGTTTTTATACCTGTAAAATACCTTAGTTGATTTTCAAATGCATCGTAAAGATCGTCAAAAGTCCTGAAGGAACCGGGATCTCCGCTTTTCACCCCGATTTCCTTGCCGGTTGAAGGGTCAGTGCCGTTATTGAGGGTTATCTCAAGGACTTTGTTCAGGTTGAAGTAACCTGTGAGTATATATGCTTCGGTTCCGAAAGCCCCGGTTTCCACGCATCCGCTTGCTCCGCCGTTGCGTGCGTCTGTTATGGATTTTCCCTGTCCGAGCAGTTGCTGAATAATTGCATCAGTGTTAAAAAATGAGGGCTGGCCGAAACCGGTTTTTACTATATCGAGAGCTCTTTTAACGAACCTGTCAGGATTCTTTTTGCTTACCTGCACCATTGTGCCGGGCTGAATGAGACGCATTTCCTCTATGACATCCAGTATAAGATAAGTGAGTTCATTTACCGCATCACTTCCGTCTTCATTTACACCCCCCAGGTTAATCAGTGTGAAGTCTGAATAGGTGCTGCTTTCCTGTGCCGTTACTCCGGTTTTCGGAGGGGAGGGGTGGTTGTTGAACTTGATCCAGAAAGCCTGGAGAAGCTCCTTTGCCCTTTCTTTTGTAAGTGTCCCAGAATCTATCCCTTCCCGGTAAAAGGGGTACAGGTGCCGATCAAGTCTGCCGGGATTAAATGAATCCCACGGATTGAGCTCTGTAATAACCCCAAGGTGTATAAACCAGTAATGCTGCAACGCTTCATGGAATGTTGACGGTGCCCCGGCCGGCACTCTTTTGCAGATAATGGCCATTTCATGAAGCTCCTCTGCCCTGGCAGGGTCTTTTTCCTTTTCGGAAAGATTTTCTATTTCGGATGCGTAACGGAAGGCATATTCCATTAGAGCCAATGCAGCAATATCCATTGCTTTAAGTTCTTCACGCTTTTCAAATGCAAGGGGGTCGTTGTGAAAGTCAAGCCGGGAAAGTGCCTCATGGATCTCTTCCCTGTAATCGCGCATACCTTTAAGGAAAACATTTTTTCCGGCAACGGTATGACCTGGAGCACGCTGCTCCATGAACTCTGTGAAAACACCCGCACGGTAAGCTTCAACCCACCTGTTACTCATATTTCCGAATATCCTGTCCCTTTGTGTCCGTCCTTCCCAGAAAGGGATTACAGTTCCTTCGTAGACTTGTTTGAACTCGTTATCCACACTGAAAGAGACTTTTTTCCTTGTATCGATTATATCCAGGTCTTCCAGGGAGTGAAGACATATTTCGGGGTAAGTAGGTACTGCTTTTGGTGACGGACCGCGTTCACCTGCTATAAGCTCCCCGGGATTTATGCATATGGTTTTGTTTGACAAGATATATCTGAAGCACAAAGCTCTTTGGACAGCCCTGGAGTACTTTTCATGATCCCCAATGCTGTAAAAAGATGTGACAAGTGAAGCCCTTTCAGCTGAAAGTGAATACGGGGCTTCAAGGCTTTCTTTTCTGAGTTTTCTGATCCTGCTGTTCATAACTATCCTTTAACTGTAAACGTATTATATCTAACCTCCTATTGTGACATCAGGAAAACTTTCCAGGAAAAAATCCATGATCTTCACTGCTTTGCTTATGTCATACCGTTCTACCTGCTCCTGAAATCCGCTTCTTCCAAAACGCCTGTATTTCGATTGTGCAATATTATGGAAGGGAAGCAGCTCAACTCTTGTAATGCCTTTAAGTTCATTAATTATATTCCTCAGTCCGGCAAGGTTTTCCTGTGTATCTGTAATATCTTCAACAAGGGGTATTCTGATAATAATCTCTTTTCCTGCCGATGATACAGTCTTAAGGTTTTTCAGTATGTTTTTGTTCGAAACAGCAGTAAATTTTTCATGATCATCATTGAAGGCAAGCTTAAGGTCAAACAGGAAAAGATGAGTAAGCGGAATAATCCTTTGCAGCTCTTCATTGTCTGCATACCCGCATGTATCAACGGCAGTGTGAATGCCGGCAATGTTGCATCTTTCCAGCAATTCAGCCAGAAAAACAGGGCGGGCAAGAGGCTCGCCACCTGAAAATGTGACACCGCCACCGGACTCTTCATAAAATACAATGTCTTTTTCTATCTCTTCCATTACTTCATCTGCAGTCACATGTTTTCCTGCATAGCCGGTAACTTTAAATTCCCTGCCATCAAGCCTGTTGACGCGGGTATAAGTTTGCGGATCAAATTCCTGTCCTTCTGGATTATGGCACCAGATACAACGAAGCGGACAACCCTTGAAGAAAACGGTGGTTCTGATTCCGGGGCCGTCATGTACTGAGAAATGCCTTATGTCAAATATTACACCTTCCATTAATATGCCGGAATTTGTGAAGTAAGAGAATCAATAAGTCAGCAGAACAAAAATAACTTTTTATTCCTCTATAGCAAATATGATTTCCCGGCAGGGAATTCTGTAAATCATCCGGTAATGTTAATATAACTGTTTCATCTTAACCTCTGTGAAGCTCTGTGATGCCACACCAACGGCTAATGTCATTTTTTTTACTTTAAAATATTCATACCTTTGAAAGATAAGAAGCAGTAATTAAACAAAATTTACATACAAATATGAGTAAACTATTGTTGTTAGGTGACGAAGCCATTGCCCAGGGCGGTCTGGATGCAGGTATTTCTGGTATTTATGCATATCCCGGAACACCATCCACCGAAATAATGGAGTATGTGCAAATGTCTAAGATGGCTGAAGAGCGTAACGTTTTCCGCAGATGGTCGGTAAATGAGAAAACCGCAATGGAAGCAGCTCTCGGAATGTCATATGCCGGCAAACGTTCAATGGTATGCATGAAGCACGTTGGTTTGAATGTGGCGGCCGATCCATTTATGAACGCAGCTATCACCGGTGTAAACGGCGGTATGGTAGTTGTTGTGGCGGATGACCCGTCAATGCATTCATCACAGAATGAGCAGGATTCACGCTTTTACGGTAAGTTTGCGCTTGTTCCAGTCCTGGAACCATCAAGCCAGCAGGAAGCTTATGATATGGCTTTAAGTGGTTTTGAC
>SLCF01000148.1 GCA_007125955.1 Bacteroidales bacterium
GGCTCCTTTTCAGGCTCCTTTTTTTCGTCTTCTTCAGAAAATTCCTTCATATTACCGGTAAATTCCTCCTGACTGTCCGGTTGCTCATCCCGAGCAGAGCTGTTTACATCGTAGATATGCATAAGGCCATTTAACTTTTTCAATTTCCCCTTCTTGGGTATAACGGCTTATCTTCAATCTTTCATGCCCGCAAAGCAGACAAATTGATTAATTTTTAAGCAAATAACACTCAATCTTCCAAAGGTACTAAAATATAAAATTACCCAGTAAAACGAGGCAGTTTTGACGATTATTATTAAAATGCTGATTTCAGGGCAGAAGAGAGGCTTTGACGGAAACAATTGAAAATCGTACTTTTGCAAAAAAAAGATTATGCGTATAGATATCCTTACAATCCTTCCCGGACTAATAGAGAGCTTTTTCAGGCACTCCATAATAAACCGGGCTATGGAAAAGAGGGTTGCAGAAATTCACCTGCATGATATACGCGATTATGCTAAAGGGAAACACAGGCAGGTTGACGATTACGCATTCAGCGGGGATGCAGGCATGGTTATGATGATAGAGCCTATTGATCGCGCAATACAGGCATTGAAGAAGGAAAGGGATTACGATGAGGTGATCTATCCGACACCTGATGCAAAACCATATACTCAAAAAACCGCCAACAAGCTTTCCACACTGAAGAACATAATAATACTGTGTGGTCATTACAAGGGTGTCGACCAAAGGGTAAGAGATCACCTGGTAACGTGCGAAATATCAATTGGCGATTACGTTATAACGGGCGGGGAGCTGGCTGCGGCTGTAATAACAGACTCTGTGGTGCGGTTGCTGCCGGGTGCTATATCCGATGAAACTTCAGCACTAACCGACTCCTTCCAGGACAACCTCCTTTCGCCTCCTGTTTATACAAGACCGGCTGAATACAAAGGATGGAAAGTGCCGGATATTCTTTTATCAGGCAACCGTGAAGAGATATTCAAATGGAAACATGAACAGGCAGTGAAAATCACGAATAAACTCAGACCCGGTCTTCTTGACGAAGAAGAGACAAAGGACAAAACATTATAGATAATAAACCAAAATATTTCCAACAAGACCAACGGTAAAAAGAGTAGCAGGCAATTAATCACAGATCAAATATCGTATATAATTAATTGAATTATTGCGACTTAGACTTTTTATAAAAAAACGCAACATTAATAATTTTAAAACAATAAAAAAATATTTATAGTTATGCAAAGAGTACTGGGAATAGGAAACGCTCTGGTGGATATAATGACCAGACTGGAAGACGATTCATTTCTTGAAAAGTTCAACCTGCCGAAAGGAAGCATGCAGCTGGTTGACACAGACATTGTAAACAAAATAGCATCAGAGTCAGAAAATTTTGACAAAAAACGGACAAGCGGCGGTTCCGCTGCCAATACCATTCACGGACTCGCACACCTGGGGGTGGAAACAGGGTTCATAGGAAAGGTGGGCAATGATGAAACCGGGGATTTCTTTTACAAAGATCTTCAGGACAACAATATCAAACCATTAATTTTACGAAGTAAAACCGAAAGCGGCAGAGCAATTGCACTGGTGTCGCCCGACTCTGAGAGGACATTTGCAACATTTCTGGGTGCAGCAGTGGAGCTGAGCCCATCAGATTTAAACGATGAAATGTTTATGGGATACAATTACCTTCACGTTGAGGGTTACCTTGTACAAAACCATGACCTTCTCAGCGAAATAGCAGAAAAAGCCAAAAAGAACCACATGAAGATCTCTCTGGATCTTGCAAGCTTCAATATTGTGGAAGAAAATATTGACTTCCTGAGGCCTTTTGCAGAGGATTTTATTGATATAATCTTTGCAAATGAAGAGGAGGCATCTTCTTTTACCGGGAAAGAACCTGAAGGCGCACTGGATGCAATAGCGGCTATGTGCGAAACAGCAGTCGTAAAAGTAGGCAAAAAAGGATCTTTTGTTAAAAGCGGGAATGAAAAACATGCGATTGATCCTGTCAGGTCTTCTCCGGTTGACACCACCGGAGCAGGAGATGCCTATGCAGCAGGATTCCTGTTCGGGCTTGCAAACAATTACAGTCTTGACAAATGCGGAAAAATAGGTTCGGTAATAGCTGGAAAGGTAATAGAAGGAACCGGTGCAAAAATGGACTACAACAAATGGAGTGAGATTAAAAGAGAGATAAACGAAATTATATCGGTTTAAGAGTGATAATCCTTTCCAACCCCTATCAATCCGTTAACGGCAAAGCATGGGAAAACATTCAGGCTACCTTTTTTCCCATGCTTCTTTTATTTTCTCCAGGGCCTCTGCAAGAAGCGACCGGGGGCAACCAATATTCATGCGCATAAAACCTTCACCTCCCGGTCCGTAGTCAATCCCACGGTTAAGACCTACGCATGCTTCCTCCACGAAAAAGTTTTCCAGTTCTTCATCGCTCATGCCGGTATCTTTGCAGTCAAGCAACAGTAAATAGGTGGCTTCAGGCTTCACTACCTTAATCTCTTTTATGTATTTATTGAAAAATTCATCAGCATATATATAGTTATCGTAAATATATACCAGAAGGCTTTCAAGCCAGTCTTCCCCGTAATTGTAAGCTGCTTCAAGGGCTGTGAGACCGAATATATTAACATTCTGCAGGTGAATATTCCTTACCATGCTGCAGAATTTATCGCGCAACTCCTCATTGGAAATAATAATGGCAGAAGTAGCCAGTCCTGCCACATTGAATGTTTTACTCGGAGACATACATGTTACAATTTTGTCAAACCCGTCCTCCGCAACTTTTGGAGCAGGGGTGTGAATGCATCCTTCGTGTACCAAATCGGAATGTATTTCGTCTGAAACAAGTATTATTTCATGACGGCGGCATATGTCCACAACCTTTTCAATTTCCTGCCTGCTCCAGACCCTTGCTGCCGGGTTGTGGGGACTGCAAAAAAGCATAAGCTTCACACCTGATGCAGCTTTCTTTTCCAGGTCATCAAAATCAATCTGATAACTGCCATCGACCAGCTTAAGGGTGTTATTGACAACCTCCCTTCCGTTGTCAGTGATTGAAGAGAAAAAGGGAGGGTAAACAGGCGACTGCAGTAATACTTTGTCACCCGGTTCCGTATAAACCATAACAGATATGGTAAGTGCGGGAATTACACCGGGAGTGAATACTATCCAGTCTTCCGTTATATCCCAGTCGTGCCTTGTTTTCATCCATCTTTGCACTGCCTTGTAATAATTTCCGGTTACAACATTATAGCCAAAAATCTCATGAGAAACCCTTTTCTTTATTGCATCAACAATAAACGATGGAGTCCTGAAATCCATATCGGCAACCCACATTGGCAGAAGATTGCATTTTCCGAAATAATTCTCCTGCCCGTCATATTTTTGCGAACCCGTATTGGTCCGGTTTACTATCTCATCAAAACAGTATTTATTCATAATATTATCTTTTAAAAAACGGTTCAAAAATAATTATTTACTTTAATAAACCAATATCAGATAATTTAATGGAATTTACCTCTTTTAACTATTTTTGCATCGTGTTGGACTTGATACATTTTAGTTTTATTTTTGATGTTTACAGAACATTGTGTTTCGCGGATTATAAAAAACATTAAATCTTTTTTTATGAAGAGAGTTTTGATTGGAACAGGTGGAGGTGATTGCCCCGGCCTGAACGCTGTGATAAGGGGAGTTGTTAAACGTGCCTCCAGGGAGAAAAACTGGGAAATCATCGGCAGTATCAACTCCTTCGACGGTATTTTGCGTGAACCTACAGAAGTGGTTGTTCTTGACGAAAAAACCGTTGCAGGCATCCATTTCCGCGGTGGCACCATTATTGGAACTACAAACAAGGGCGGACCGTTTGAATGGCCTGTTAAAAACACCGACGGTACATGGGGGACAGCAGACCGTTCTGATGAGATGATAAGAAAGCTGGGGTATATGGGAGTTGAAGCTGTTATTAATGTGGGAGGCGACGGTTCACAGAGAATCTCCCAGGCGCTTTATGAAAAGGGTCTTAATATTATAGGAGTGCCGAAAACCATCGACAATGACCTGCCCTTCACCGACTATACATTCGGTTATCAGACGGCAGTACAGATAGCAACAGAAGCTGTTGACAAACTGGTAACAACAGCTGCAAGCCATAACCGTATTCTTATTCTGGAAGTGATGGGCCGTGATGCCGGATGGATAGCCCTTAATGCTGCAATTGCGGGCGGGGCAGAAGTCTGCCTGATACCGGAGATACCATACAACATAAAAAAAGTGAGAGATAGTCTTGAATCCAGATTCTCAAAAGGAAAAGGTTTTGCCAATATTGTTATAGCAGAAGGAGCTATGCCTGAAGGTGGCGAACCGTCAGCCGGAGAAACAGATGAAGTAGGTTACCGGGGCCTGAAACTAAGCGGTGCTGCAGTAAGGCTTGCAAATGAGCTTAAAGACGAAGGTGTTGAACCCGACATAAGGGAAACGGTTTTGGGGCATTTACAGAGAGGGGGGATACCTGTGGCATACGACCGGATACTTGCAACTCAGTTCGGTGTAAAAGCTTTTGAAATGGTTATGGAAAAAAACTACGGGAAAATGGTGTCATACAGGCATCCGGATATTGTATCCATCCCGCTTGCAGATGCAGTTCAGAAAAAGAAATATGTAACTCTTGAGTCGGATCTTGTAAATACTGCAAGGGGAATAGGAATGTGCCTCGGAGATTGAATTGACTGAAGACGATAACCTTTTATATTACAGAAGATGGGAATTGATAATAACAAAATTCGCCGTTTCGGTACATCACCCGTCTTTTTTACAGCAATCGCCACCATCCTCGGTGCAATACTGTTCCTTCGCTTCGGTTTTGCGACCGGCACGCTTGGATTCTGGGGCGTACTTCTTATAATTTTTGTAGGACATACTGTAACAATCCCCACAGCTCTGGCGCTTTCCGAAATTGCAACCAATCAAAAAGTGGAGGGAGGCGGCGTCTATTTTGTTATTTCCAGGTCATTCGGTCTGAACGTAGGGGCAACTATCGGGATTGCACTTTTCCTGTCTCAGGCGATAAGCGTGGCTTTTTATGTAATTGCCTTTGCCGAAGCTTTTGAGCCTTTATTCAACTTCGTTTACGCTGAAACCGGAATTTTTCTTCCCCGGCAGGTAATTAGCCTGCCGGTTATGACACTGTTAACGGTGCTTATACTAAAAAGGGGTGCAAATCTCGGAGTAAAAGCCCTCTATGCAGTTGCTGCAATTCTGTTTGTTTCTCTTTTTCTGTTCTTTGCTGGTGAAGGGGAACAAACCGTTAACGGGGAGTATGGAAATTTCGCATTCAGAAATCCCGGTGATTTTTTCATGGTATTTGCAATAGTTTTCCCAGCTTTTACAGGCATGGCCGCCGGAGTGGGTTTGTCAGGCGACCTCAGGAAACCCGGCAGGTCAATACCGCTGGGCACCTTACTGGCTACACTTACAGGAATGGTGATTTATATTTTTGTAGCATGGAAGTTTGCCACCTCGGCTTATGCTGAAGACCTTACAACCGATCAGCTGATTATGACAAGGATCGCCCTGCTGGGGGCCCCGGTGATACTGCTGGGACTTGCCGCATCCACCATCTCCTCGGCGCTTGGTTCTGTTATAGTAGCTCCCAGAACTTTGCAGGCACTTGCAGCTGACCGTTCTTTTCCCTCACGCAGACTTAACTTCCTTCTTTCGAAGGGAAAAGGTGAAACAAATGAACCTTTCAATGCATCCCTGTTTACCTGTATGATAGCGTTTGTCTTCGTTGCAGTCGGAAATATAAATGCAGTTGCGGGTATTATAACAATGTTCTTTCTCCTGACTTACGGTTCGCTTTGCCTGATCTCCTTCCTTAACCATTTCGGTGCAGATCCTTCTTACCGCCCGAAGTTCAGATCACGATGGTATATTTCCCTCACGGGATTTGTTATGAGCATATGGCTTATGTTCAAGATCAATACGGGCTATGCCATTGCAGCCGCCATAATTATGGTTTTCCTGTATCTTTATATTTCGGGAAAGAACAAGGAGAGGAAAGGACTGGAGGTGATATTCCAGGGTGTTATACACCAGGTAGCAAGAAAGATCCAGATATACCTGCAAAAATCGAAAAAAATATCAAGCTCGTCATGGCGCCCTTCGGTTGTTTGTATATCCAGACACTCATTTGAAAGGGAAAAACCTTTTGATCTTATTAAATGGATATCTCACAGCTATGGCTTTGCAACCTATATTCACCTGATAGACGGATACTTTTCCAGGGCAACATGCGAGGAGTCAGACCGTCTTCTGAAGGAACTTATAAATATGTCCAACGCCGAAGAGAGTAACGTTTATGTCGACACGCTTATCTCACCCTCCTATACATCTGCCATTGCCCAGATAATACAGCTTCCGAGCATATCAGGCATGGATAACAATATGATACTTTTTGAATTCGACAAGGAGAAACCTGAAGAGCTTTGCCAGATAATCGACAATTATTCTCTGGTGAGGGCAGGCAATTATGATGTGTGTATCCTTGGTTGCGGCAGAAAACAACTGAATTACCGGAAAGGGATCCATGTCTGGATAAAACCCACTGACAGCGAAAATTCAACATTGATAATACTGCTCAGTTATGTAATCCTGGGGCATCCCGACTGGAGGAAGTCGCATATCAAAATTTTCAGCATATGCAGGGAAGAAGAAAAAACGGACGTAAGGAACCATTTGCTTGAACTGATAAGCAAGGGGCAGTTGCCTATTTCACCAGGGAATATTGAAATTCTTTCAAACGGGGATAATAAAAACTCAAAACAGCTTATTAACGAAAAATCTGCCGATGCCGCCCTGACACTTATAGGATTCAGGGGAGAACAGGTAAAGCATCAGCAAGAAAAGCTTTTCACAGGTTTTGACAATATTGGTGATGTTGTTTTTGTTAATGCCAACAAGTACAAAGAAATTAAATAACCTGAAAACTTCAAAAGATAAATGATATGGGCAAAACAGCCGTGATGTTAAGAACGGTATTGTTGCACAAGGTTTTGGCAATGTTTGTTGTATCCTGCACCTATTTTCCTCCTGAAAAGGATGGTAAATACCTGGTGGTTTTGTCGGTTGACGGCTTTCGCCACGATTACCCTGAAATGTATGCTGTTCCGAACCTTGAAAGAATTTCAGAAAGGGGTGTGAGGGCAGAATATGTTTCTCCCGTTTTTCCCACTTTTACATTCCCCAACCATTACAGCATGGTGACAGGCATGTATCCCGATAATCATGGTATTGTAATGAACAATTTTTACTGTCCGGAACTGGATGCCACATTCAGGATGAGAGATGCGGATGCCACAACCAATCCGGATTTTTACGGAGCTGAACCTGTCTGGGTAACCGCAGAATTACAGGGTATCACTACAGCCACATATTACTGGGTGGGGTCTGAAGCTCCTGTAAACGGAGTGATGCCGACCTACTGGAAAGAGTATGATGCTTCTGTGCCATTTGAAAGCAGGATAGACTCAGTTATAGCATGGCTCTCCCTGCCCTTTGAAGATAGGCCGCAGCTGATATTGTTTTACTTTAATGAACCCGACAGTCAGGGGCACCTGAGCGGTCCTGAAAGCAAAGAAACAGGCTATATGGCAGAGTACATAGACAGCCTCGTGGGTGTGCTGGAAACAAAGCTGGCAACCCTCCCTTTTTCTGAGAATATTGATCTGATAATCACTTCAGACCATGGAATGAGCAAAGTATCACACAGCAGGTATGTCAACCTGCTCGATCATATTGAATGGTACTGGTTTGAGCGTTTTCATGGCAGCAATCCGGTATACACAATAAGTCCCCGCCAACGTTTTGCAGACACCCTCTACAACTCTCTTTTGCATGCAGAAAACGTCAGCATCAGCCTGAACCATGAGCTTCCGGAACGACTCAATTTCGGGAAAAATCCCCGAACTCTTGATATGACGGTAATGGCTGACAGCAGCTGGAGCATAGGTTTCGGTGAACCTGGCACTTACCATACCGGAGGTGCCCACGGATACGATAACAGAAACAGCGACATGCATACTGTCTTTTTTGCTTCCGGGCCTTCATTCAAAAGAGGGCATCTTCATCCTCCGTTTGAGGTAATTGACCTCTACCCGCTTATTGCGCGAATACTGGGAATAACCCCACTCCCGTCAGACGCATGTGAAAAGAGGATATCAGGTATGCTTAAAGAGAATAGGGAATGACAAGTATTGTTCATCAGCATTAAACTGCATTGATTACAGAACCCGCTGATTTTATTCAAAGAAGAGATGTTCCTTCAGTCAGCCAGGAAGTTATTCAATGGAATCTATGATCATATCCAGCAGCAGCTCAAAATCTCCGGAACTGACTCCGGCATTCTCTGAAGAATAGGGGTTTGCGGTATGGACAACTGCAAGATTGAGTTCTGGCAGGATATAAAGGAACTGCCCTCCCCTGCCCTTTGCATAAAACCCCTTTCTGGCGGAATCTATATGCCAGAAATAGCCGTAAGCGGGGAATTCCCCTCCTTCACCTCCTGTTTTGTTTGTTGTCGATTCATCAATCCATTTTGCAGGAACAATTTCTTCTGACTGCCATTTTCCTTCCCGGATCAGAAGCAGTCCGATTCTGGCAAGGTCTCTTGGTGTAAGATAGAGCGCAAACCCGCCGTAATTAAACCCGTCAGGATGGATTTCCCATAAAAACCGGTTTATGGCGAGCGGTTCAAAAAGATACACGGAAGCAAACTCTTCGAGTGACATTCCCGAGGTTTTGGAAATAACTCCTGAGATAAGCTGTGCATCGCCGTGACTGTCGTTAAAAAGTGTTCCGGGTTCCGCAACAGACTCCTTCCGGAGAACTACCCTTAGCGATGAAGGGTAACTTTTGTGATTGAAAAAATCGGGAGTGTCATTATCATTGTTCCATTTTTGCCCGCTTTGCATTGTCAGTACATGGTGAAAATTCATACTTCTCTTTTGTTCCCCTGAACCGAAATATTCCGCGATATACCTGTATAAACGCTGATCAATATCTTCAATATACCCTTTTTCCAAAGCTATTCCAAAAAGCAGTGAAGTGATACCCCTGGTGATCCCCTGGATATTTTCCGGAACAGAAAGATGACTTTCACAACGGAAATATGATTCGGAAACAAGATTTCCGTTGCGGACAATGAGCAGGCTCCTGGATGAGGGATATTTATTTTCGTCAAATACCAGGTTATATACCTTCTCCAGTTCAGTGGCATTCATTCCCGTACTTTGGGGTGTCGCGGTTGCCCATCCGTCATCTTTCTGCCTTGGCTGGTGGTTTATTTCAAGGGTGTAAAGATCTTCTTTGATACAGGAGGAAAAAATTACCGTAATTGCCAGGATGAATAACAAATATGAAGTTGTTTTTACCATAGTTTGATTATTATCGTAAATGACTGTCGAACATAACCCTCAATAAAATGCCGTTATTAAAATACATTACCGGGGACGAACCGGAAAACCTTGTAAAATCCGCTTCATATCCTAGAGTTACTGATCCCCTGTTTGACCTTGAGAGGTCAACCATTAGCTTAAGGTTAACAGACTGAAGATTGTCAACCGTATAAAAAGAGATGTTTCTGTGTATTCTCTTTATTATCTCCCGTGTTTCCATAATATGGTAGCTCGGTGAATTGTTCTGTCGCGGCCTTGATAACATTGACGCAAGAGGTGCTCTTATTTCAAGAAAAAGTATTCTGTCTCTTTCCAGCTCAATTTCCGTTACAAAAAAAAGGTCAATACTATATGTCGTGAGCCAGTAAAAATGATCCGGGTCTTCATCAGTATAGAAACTTATCCTGCTGTTGCCTGAAAGGGCCGGGCCAAGAAATGTATTAACTCCCCTTCCGGAAGCTCCCTGAAGTTTTGCGGCATAAGTAAAACAGAAGCGGGGACTTAGCTGCCAGCCGTTGAGACTGAAGCGGTTCTCAAAATAACCTGCCTGCACGCCCAGACTAAGGCTGCTCCTGAAATCGGACGGATACCTGATTGAAAGGAAGTTGACCTCACCTGACGGGCCGTTGTAACGAAGAGGCGAAAACAGATCATCTTTGAACTGCAGAAAGTGTGTTTTTACATAAAACCCGGACGAAACCGTTTCACGTATCTCCGGTCTGTACATCCTCTGGGCAGATGAGGGGATAAAAAGAAGAAACATGACTGCTACAGCAAAAATACGCAGAAACCACACATGTATGCAATATTTCCCGGAGAATTGCATGACTTTCAATTAACAACTGTTTATTTTGTGTACGTATGCGAACACACAGTGTTACATAACCGTGCATGTTTTACCTTAAAAAGATGTGGATTTTTATTCTTTTAATTGATTATCTGATACTTCCGGGTGTTGGCACAAATATTGATAAAATATTTAGACTCCTTTAAAAATATAATGGCAAATCCATTATCCATAATTCAAACGAACCATAAAAACCGAAAAAATTAGTCCGGCTGAACCATTGAAACACGAATAAATTATAATAAAAATTAATATACCTGTCCCTTTTACCGGGAGTAGCAAATCTTCTGATAGCGCTTGCTACTGTAACGGGTCTGGCGGTAAGGGCAACCCGTTCAAACCCCGTTAATGGGCGCAGGTATGAATAATATTAAACTATAAATCAACAGTTATGTGGAAAAGCATTTTGAAAATATCCTTGAGGTCGCTTTACAAGAATAAAAGCTATTCATTCATAAATATTACCGGACTGGCAATTGGTCTGGCTGTCAGTATTTTTATTTTTATGTTCGTATGGCATGAAATAAGCTATGATAAATTCAATGAAAATAGCAGCAATATTTACCGTCTTAACATTACGGGAGAGATAAACGGCGAGCCGCTACATATAGCTCAATCATCATGGCTTATGGGGCCGGTTATAACTGAAGAGTTCCCGGAATTCATCAACTGGGCCAGATTTCTGCCGGTCAGCCAGGGCGTGCACATTGAAAACAACAATAATTCCTTTTTCCTGGAAGATATATTTTACGCTGATTCGACACTGTTTGATCTGTTTTCCTTCACCATGATTAAAGGAGATCCTTCAAAAGCCCTTGTTGCACCAAATTCTCTTGTTCTTACCCGTTCCACTGCAGATATGCTGTTTGAAGACAACGAACCGGTCGGAAAAAACATTACATGGAATAATACCGAAAACTTCACTGTAACGGGGGTTATAGAAGACATCCCTTCAAATTCGCATTTTAATTTTGACGCACTTGCTTCACTAAGCACTTTCGGGCCATATGAAGGTGCCGCAGATGAGGCATGGACACACTTTTCCTATATAACCTATTTCCAGGCAGAGGAGAATGCCAATCTGAATAATTTCACCGATCAGTTCAGAGGCTACCTGGATGAAAAGATAGGTTTAACAATGGCTGATCACGGAATTTTACTTGATGCTTTTTTACAACCGCTGACAGATATTTATCTGCACTCCAGCGTGAATAATCCGCTTGGACCATCCGGCAATATTGTTTACATCTATATATTGTCTGCCATAGCTTTTCTGGTGCTTCTGATTGCCTGCATTAATTTCATAAATCTCTCAACAGCCAAGGCATCAAGGCGTGCCAGGGAGTCGGGTGTGCGCAAAGTACTTGGAGCAAACCGAAAAATGCTTATAATTCAATATCTAAGTGAGTCCATACTGATTTGTTCGCTTTCCATGGTAATTGCACTTGCAATAATAGAAATTTCTCTTCCCTTTTTAAATTCACTTCTGGACAATACACTGTCGCTTCGCGTTTATTCCAGTCCGGAAATAATGGTTACTGTAATTTTGCTTGTAATACTCACGGGGATTCTGGCAGGTACTTACCCTGCATTTGTGCTCTCGGGTTTTGAGCCGGTCAGGGTATTGAAAAATCAGGCAACAAGAGGTCCAAGAAGCAGTTTTTTCCGGAATACTCTTGTAGTTGTACAGTTTGCCATTTCGGTATTCTTACTGATAGCCACAGGTGTAGTATATTCACAGTTAAGCTATATTGACAATTCGACAGACGGAGTCAAAACAGAGAACCAGCTTGTGATCCCGTTGCGTAACCCGGAACTCCAGTCAAGAGGCAGGCAGTTAGGGGAAATTTTGAGTTCCGTTCCGGGTGTAAAAAGTGCCGGTATGTCATCAGGAGTACCGGTACAGGGCTACAGCGGCACAAGTTTCAGGGCTGAAAGCAACCCTCAAAGTCCTGGTACACTCACTTATTATTTCGCGGCAGAACCGGAATATATGAACACAATGGAACTGGAAATAATAGAAGGGAGAAATTTTTTCCCTGATTCGCCATCAGACAGCCTTTCTGTTATAGTAAATGAAACACTGGTGAAAAAATTCAACCTTACGGATCCGTTAGGCTCTTCTCTTTATGCAGGAAGTGAGAGTGAGTTACAAAGTTATACAATTTGCGGAGTGATAAAAGATTTTAACTACAGTTCGTTGCACACCCCCATTGAACCGCTAATTATACACAGTGAGAGAAGCAACTTCAACTTTATAACCCTTTCACTTAACCCTGGCGGTATTAACGAAACAGTGAACAGGTTAAGAGATGAATGGGAAAGCCTGGGAACCGGCCTTCCTTTTGATTACAATTTTCTGGATCAAACAATATCAGCTGTTTACGGAATGGAAAAAAGAGCCGGAAAATTATTTATATTCTTTTCTGTTTTTGCAATTTTCATATCAACCCTGGGATTATACGGATTGTCATCTTATACTACAGAATTGCGGAAAAAGGAGATTGCAATTCGCAAAGCCCATGGCGCAAAAGTAAAGCAAATAATGTTTTCACTCTCAGCCGGATTTCTGAAATGGGTATTTATTGGAAACATGATTGCCTGGCCGGCTGCCTGGTTTTGGGCAAACAGCTGGCTCAATAACTTTGCCTACCAGATTTCTGTTGGTGCCGGGCTGTTTTTTTCAGCAGGACTCTTTTCCGTTATCATTGCACTGCTTACAGTAAATTATCAGGCTTTTAAAGCCGCAATATCAAACCCCGTTAATGCGCTCAGGTATGAATAACTATTCTTCCTCGCCCCCGCCCTCGTCATCCGTATCCTCAGATATATCGGTAAACATCATTGTGATGGGGTCTCTGTTCAGTCCGAGGTTCATAATGTTCATGTCCCTTGTGTACTTTACAATTGAGAGTCCGTTATTCTCAAATCCATAACGGGGATTTGACTTCCGGAACATAAAATCCGACTGAAGCAGGTCAACATTTAAAAGAGGAAGGCATGCCTGGAAATCGGAACCGAAGGTTTTCATTGCGCTCAGAAAATAGAGTGTTACATCATAACCGTTGAATCCGTAGTACTGGGGTTCCGAGTTGTACCTTCGCCTGTAATTCCTGAGAAAATATTTTACATGGTCGCAACTGAAGTCAACAAAAAAGGGAGATGCATAATGGAGCTCCATATTATGGAAATATTCTACATCAATGTTCAGAAACCTTGTCCAGTCATTTAAGCCGAACAATGTTATATCAAACCTGTTTGACATAATATTAAGCCTGTTGAGCACACCGGCGACAAATGCCTGGTTGGAGGATGGTATAATAACTATGTTGGGTTTGTCTGACTTGAGCGAATGATGAAGGTTTTCGGCAACTGAGTCATCGTATACAACCTCTTTGAATGCCGTTTCCAGCCTTCTCCCGCTGGAAGAAAGTGTGCTGAACAAGGTTCTTTTAAGTTTCTCAACAGTATCCATTTCCCGGATATTTCCGCTGTGAATAAGCACCACATTATGACCGGGATAATTTGAAATAAAATAGGACGCCTGCTCGAGCTCTGTTTCCAGTGTTGGCATTACCTGGAAAAAACGCGGGTTCTGCGAAAGAAATTCGGTTCTGGCGGAAAAAGGTGAGACAAGGCTAACCCCGTTTTTGCGCGACCATTCCGAAACAATTTTTATTACTTCCGGATACACCGGACCAATAACCAGGTCGATATTCCTCATTTCGCGTTTTTCAAGGATACTATGAACAGTCGCGGGATTTCTCTGGGTGTCGTAAACGTGAAGATTGACTGACAGTCCTGCTTCTTTGAGTGAATCAAGTGCTATCAGGGCACCCTGATAAAACTCAAGAAACGGCACAGTGGCCGGGTGGAGCTCATCCACGCTCTCAACGTGCCCGGGTACCGGCTTCATCTTAATTGTGACTCTTCCGTCCACTTCAACTGTATCGGGCATCTCAAGGGGATAGTTCCGCTCAATAAACAGGGGAAGCATCAGTGCAACATTGAATGGCTTATCATATCCCTCATAGTCAAAATCTATACATCCGGCATCTGCAACGTCAGTGATTACCGGTTCAGCCTTCTCTTCTGCCGGCGGAATAGTCACTGTTTCCTTCTCAACAGGTTCTCCGGGTTCACGAGGAATCCGGATATACTCTCCTGCCCTGAGACCCCACGCCAGCTTTTCATTTGCTTTTAACAGCTCTTCCTCTTCAATGCCATACATCTTGGATATCGACCATCTTGTTTCACCTTTTTCCACCCTGTGATGAATATACCTGTCATCTTCCGTATCAAACCCCTTCCTGACTATCGCCGGAGCTCTCCTGGGTATTTTAACCACCTGGCCAATCTGAAGGTTGTCCACTTCCAGACCCGGATTCAGCTTTTCAATTTCACCTGCACTTACGTTGTAGCTTTGCGACAGGAAAAAGAGAGTATGGCCCTCTTCTATTTCATGATAAATATATTTATCGGTATCCCTGACTTCCGGTTCTTCCGGTTCTTCTTCAGGCACAACAGGTATGTGCAGCACCTGTCCTATCTGAAGGCCGATATATGCGGAAGGATTCTTCAGCAGAACATCCTTTTGCGAAACATTATAAGCCCTGCATATTGAAAAAAGTGTTTCTCCTTTTCTTACTGTATGCACATAATATTCATCTCCTTCAATTACAACTGTTTCGGAAGACCGTTCTATAACAACTCCCTTTTCCTGGGCTGTTGCCGTCCAGGCAAACAAAAACAAGATAATGAAACCTGTAAATTTAAATGACATGCTCTGATTGTTAAATTCCTTAAACGGTTCCCGGATATTAAATAACTTTGCAAAATTACTAAAGTAATATGCCAAAACAAAAATTACATCTCTTCTAAGAACATTGATTAGGTTTAGCTATTTACACAGAAAAAATTATATTTACATTTGACAAACGAAAAAATTCCACCCCCCCATAAATAATTAAATCAAACAGGAGGAATAATTATGTACAGATTAAAGAACCGTTTAATATCATTATTTATTTTGCCACTTGCGTTTTTTGTTGTATCAGACGTATCGGCCGACAATGCTTCTGCTCAAACAAACAGCGAAAATTATGACCTTATAATACAAAACGGCCGCATAATGGATGGCACAGGCAATCCCTACTATGTAGGCGATGTTGGAGTCCGCGATGGTAAAATTGCCTATGTCGGGAACCTTTCAGGAGCCATTGCAGAAAGGGTAATAGATGCATCAGGCAAAATCGTTGCGCCGGGTTTTATCGACATCCATACCCATGCAGAAGGTGAAATGACGCATGATGATGCAAGGCGCAGAGCAGCCCCGAGTGACGTTATTCAGGGTGTCACCTCCATTGTGGTAAACCAGTGCGGACGTTCGCCAATTCCGGTAGGAAACCAGATCAATGAATTGAATGAAAAGGGTACAGGGCCCAATGTAATGGTTCTCGTAGGGCATGGTGCTGTCAGACGCCAGGTAATGGGAAACGACCATCGCAGACCGGCTACACAGGAAGAGATAATGCAGATGAGGGCAATTGTCAGGCAGGCAATGGAAGAGGGCGCATCCGGTATGTCTGCGGGACTGGAATATGTGCCCGGCAGATGGAGCACAACAGAAGAGGTTGCGGCAGTTGTTGAAGAGCTGGTGCCTTTCGGCGGTGTTTTTCACAACCATATGCGCAGCGAAGGGACCGATCCTATGTGGTACTGGCCCAGCCAGGATGAACCGGGTCCCCCCTCCCTTATCGATGCTGTCCGTGAATCTATAGAAATTGCCGAAAAAACCGGTGGGAGGGTTAATATTTCTCATATAAAGGTGAAAGGCGCCCATTACTGGGGGGTGAGCCATAACATCATAAGACTTATAAATGAAGCAAGAGCCCGTGGCGCTGATATATGGGCCGACCAGTACACTTACAGCACTACCGGAACAGACGGCAGTACAATTTTGCTTCCCCCGTGGATAAGGCAGCACCGCCGGGAGGATGAAAACTTTGCAATACTGCTTAACCGTCTTCTTGACAATGAGGAGATGAAAGAGATGATCTTAACCGATGTTACCCATGAGATAAGCCGGAGGGGCGGAGCAGACCAGATACTCATACTGGAACATCCCGACGAAGAGCTTATTGGTTTGACACTTTTGGAAGCAGCCGGCAAAAAAGGGCTTTCAGCACTCGATATGGCAATAAACCTTCAAATGGAAGGGAATGTTGAAAGGTTCGGAGGAGCGCGTGTAAGGGGCTTTTCTCTCAGTGAGTATGATATAGAGAACTATATGCAACAGCCATGGGTTGCTACCGCCTCAGACGGCAGGGTAAGGGTTGCCGAAATCGATGAAGGTTTTGTTCACCCTAGGTTTTACGGAACTTTCCCGAGGAAAATCCGCTACTATGCTATGGAAAGAGGTGTTATAACGGTTGAAGATGCCATTCGCTCCTCAACTTCCCTGCCTGCACAGATCCATGGTTTAACCGACAGGGGACTGATAAGGGAAGGCATGCATGCAGATATTGTGGTGTTTGATCCGGAAACAATCCGCGACAAAGCTACTTTTTTCGAACCGCACCAGTATGCAGAAGGAATTGAATATGTGTTGATAAACGGAACATTTGTGGTTGACGGAGGGGAACATACATGGGAACTGCCCGGAGTGGTAATAACCCCATAGCGTAAAAACAAACTGCCGGATAATTGTTCACCACCCGGCTATCTGCCATGCACGGCACTCCC
>SLCF01000032.1 GCA_007125955.1 Bacteroidales bacterium
AAAGAAAAAGATACAGGTTACTCAGAATTGCATGTTTTCTCATGGGATGGAGAAGCGGTTGCATGCTACAAACTGAACCATCTTATATTTTCATTTTCAATAGATGAAGAAAACGGTTATTTATACGGACTTGCTCTTCCGGAGTCATATGAAGATGAGGAATTCTCCGGACTGCCCCTGATTAGATTTGAACTTTAATTTTCCCCGTTAAGCAATTAAATTTTAATCCCCTAACTAAATGAAACCCCCATCAGACTTTAGCAGACAAAAAGATATTAAACAAACATGGGTCCATACGGCCAAAATAAATAAATTAAATTAATCTCATTTGTAAGCATGAATCGTAAATGACGATAATATCATGGTAAGGCGCATAAGGCCAATTACTTAATAAAAATTTTTTTCTTATGAAAACTTCCATCCTTTTTTTAAGCAGAATTGCTATGAAAAGAACAATCAAGCTTTTCTTTGCTATAAGCTTTATTTTTATCAGTGGCTGCAAAGATGAACCAACAATTGAAATTATATCTGAAGATGACTTTGGAAAGATTGTAAAACTTCAGGAGGAAAGAAAACCTACAAAGGAATTACTGAATGTCCGCGATTTCTTTGTACAAGATTCGTTTCTGGTGATTCATAATTCAAGGGAAGACAGCCTCTTTATGGTTTTTGATCTTAATACATTTGAGCTTGTTAAATCCTGGGGGCGGACTGGCCGGGGTCCTGATGAATATGAAACTTTTACACATTTAATTTATGTATCCCCTGAACAATTTCAGGTAGCCGATTTCTCCAGGTACAGGATTGATGTGTTTGATATTCCGGAATTTGAATTGAATGCCCAGCAAAAAATTGTATTCAGTGACACCGATCCTGAGCGACACAGGGAAATACCACAATCTATAATAACACCAGATGGTATCAGCTATTTTTATGATAACTTTCAAATGCACGAGCTGCAAATTACCAAATGGGAGAATAAAGGATCTCCAATTGACATCTATAAATTTGAGCCGCTTAAGGAGTTATATGAATCATCCCGTGCCTATTTTGGTAATTTAATATTAAACAGAAATGAAGAAAAGCTTGTATATGCCTACCGGTATTTGAGGAGATTTGATATACTGAACATGGAAGGTGAACTTTTAAAAACAGTTGAGATAACCCCAACGCATTCCCCGGTAGAAGATGGAGTAAATTTAGATTTAGAAAACAGCGTGGTTAGTTATATTGGGGCAAGGGCATCGGAAAATTCGTTCTTCCTCATATACGTGGGACACACAGGAGCAGAGATTCAAAAAAATGAAATTACAGCAACTTATATTGAGGAGTTCGACTGGGATGGGAACCCGGTTGCCCGCTATGAACTTAACAGGGTTATCTGGAATATGGATGTTGTGCAAAATGAGGATGGGTCGGTTTATTTTATCGGAATAGACCAGGCAGATGAAGATCCATTGATAATTTTTAAAGAATGAACCCCCATGAGCTAAAGCTCACAAAAAAAAATGTACTTTATTATCCTTATCTGAAGGCATGAAGTTGAAACGGGAAATAATTTTGTCAAATCGTTCTCATACTAAGCTTTTTTAGTATTTTGGATTTCAGAAAATTTTTACCGGCGAGGGCAAAGCAAAATCAAAAAACAGAAACAAAGTCATGCATCAGGCAAATGAACAATCATATATGAAAAAAATTATGAGAATTACACTTGTATTTTCAATCTTTCTTGTTTTGGCCTCATGTTCCCGGCCTACAGATGATAAACAAGTTATTCCTGTCAGGCAACATATTGGAAACCAGCCTTCAACAAAATTATCAGATTATGCTGAAGATATTTACTACATCCCGCTTGAAACACCAGAAGACCTGCATTTAAGAGGAAACGAACGTGTTGCGGTTACTTCAGAACATATAATAATATTTGGCGGTCAGTGTTATCTCTTCAGCAAAAACGGTGAGTTTATCAGAAGAATAGGCTCCAGGGGCAGAGGCCCCGGGGAGTATTCAACCGCAAGTACCGGCTATTTCTTCCCTTACAACTCGAATATCTATTTCCCTGCATCCCGCATAAAAACAGTTGCATATTCTCTGAACAATGAATATCTGGAAGAAATCAATCTTCCTCACAATTTCGTGGTGCACAGAAATATCAGTGATCACCTGCTGGCAGGGTACCGGATGTTCCATGATGGAAATGCAGACTGGAATATTTTTGTTTTTGATAACAACGGGGATTCAGTTTGGGTAAAGGAAAACAAATTCCGGTTCAGCGGGGTAAGCGAGATCACTTTTTACAATGAAATTTCATTCTATTACTATGATGATAAGCTGCACATGAAAGAACTCTATAGCGACACCATTTACAAATTCAGTCATAATGGCGAGCTTTCCTCAAAATATTCACTGGATTTGGGTGATTACAGCTTCCCTCCGGAGCTCAAGGAGGATTTTGAGCAGTTTTTAAGCGCTTCTTCAAGAAAATATTTCAATGTGACAAATATTTACGAGTCCGCAAGATATTTGATTTTTGAGTATCGCTTTAACCGTATGAATAATATAATGATCTGCGATAAAATAACCGGAGATATTGAAAACTTCCCTTTGGGTGACAATAACGACGGGATAGTAAACGACTTTGACGGCGGACTTCCTTTTTTACCTGAATACAACAGTAATAATCTTTTTGTTCAATTATTTAATCCTTTTGAAATAAAAGACCACGTTGCAGGAGAAGATTTCAAAAACAACTCTCCTAAGTTTCCTGAAAAGAAGAATGAGTTTGAAAAACTGGCCAACAGTCTTGATGAATACGACAATCCGGTGTTGATGCTGGTGAGGATGAAGGAGTAATCGTTTGCAAAGCCTATAAAAATAAAGAAGTATGAAAAAAATCATTCACACTATTGTCTTACTGGCACAGAACGGGCTTTCTCCCCTACAGTCATCGTGATGTCAGTGTTTTTAATTCTAATCTTTTTCTGGGGATGTGGTGACAGGGCTACTGAACCTATTGTTCCGTCAACCCATAAAGTCGAGCCCGATCAGGCTGTTGACCAAAGCCTGGTCGATCTTATTCAGGATGTTGAATATATTCAGTTGCAGCTACCTCAAGGTGAATACTTTGGTGTTTTAAGAAAACTGAAGATGAGGGTCATACTATTTTAATCAAAGCACAATTTCATATAAACTGAAATAAAATTTTTAAACCATGAAGCTCAACTACTTGATTATTTCCCTAACGCTATTTTTTTTCGTCTTTAATTCCTGCAAGGAGAAGGATGAATTAGACGATGATGTTCCGGAACTGGAAGTCAGGGATGCACTGGAACAGGATGAAAGCCCTTTCCGCTTATCAGGTTTAACAGATGAGATCAGATACATTCCGCTTGAAACAACCGATTCATCTCTATTGTCAGGCGTTGACAAGCTGCAGTTAACCCGGAAACATATATTCGTTTCTGATCTAACAGGGCTATACCAGTTTGACTTGTCCGGCAGTTTTATAAGGCAAATAGGTGGCCCCGGCAAAGGACCCGGTGAACATGGCAAAATTATCAGATTCTCTGTGAGTCCCGGTCGAGGGGAAGTATATATATTTAGTTCCAACATAATGAGAATATATGATATTGAGACCGGAGCTTATAAAAGAGAGTTCTATGCCGGTTATGATATATCAGATTTTATAGTGTTGCAAGATTATTTAGTTTTGTTTACTCATGAACTACCCTCAGAAGCTCTGGATGCTTCAATTAATGAAGTTTACATAGTTGATACTAACGGTGACGTAGTTGATACAATCCCTAATTACGACCGGTTAAAACATACTAATATACAATCGCCAAGGGGGTTTGCCAATGTTTACAGAAAAAATAAAGACGAGCTCCATTACCTGTTTAATTACGGGGATACGCTTTATTCAATAAACTCTGATATAGAGAGACGGGCATATACTGTTTTTAATCTTGACAACGAAATAACACGCAACGATCTTTCAATAGAACCCATATATGATGAAATCCAATACCCGGATTTTTTGTGGATACCCGAAATTTCAGGAAATGCCCAAAATCTTTTTATAACTATCGAAAAAGGGAGAATTCTAAAAATTGATCCGGATATTGAAGGGAATATCCAAAGGATACTGTACGATAAAACTTCCGGGGAGTTAGTTCCAACGCCAGGATTTTCAAACGATATTGATGGCGGACTAACCTTTTGGCCTGATTTTTCTGCTGAAAATACTTTGGTTGCATATTATCAGCCATACCAGATAATTGAACATTATGAAACAACTGCCGGAACAGACGGTCATTCTGAAGGTTTTGTAAACCTTGTTAAAAGCCTGGATGAAAATGACAATCCTGTTTTGGTTTTAGTGGAAACTTTATGAAAAAAATATTTAGCACATTCATCATTATCCCCTTTTTGTTTATCGCATGTGAAGGGGTACAAGAAGGCGATCAACCATCCGATTTTAGCACAATAAAGGTTAAGGATGTTCCTGACAATACGTTGAATTTTTTTGATATAGCTGAAGATTACAGATATATAAGGCTGGAAACCGGCAAAGAAAGTCTTATAGGTACAGTTGATAAGTTAATTTTTACTGAAGACCGAATATTTGTACTTGACAGAACTTCGCAGGCCTTATACTCATTTGATTTCAAGGGAAACTTCATAAAACAAATCGGGAGCATCGGAAGGGGGCCTGGTGAATGGATCCAACCTCAAGATGTTAGCTATGATAAAGAAAACGAAAGGCTGGTACTTTATTGCAACGGAACCCGAAAGTTGCTTTTTTATAGCATTGATGGCAACTTCATTAAAGAGATAGATACAGGATTACGTTTCAGGTCAATGGAATACATTAATGAAGATACAATATTTATAGTTGCACACAGGATTCTTAATGTACTTCCTGATTCGGAAGAACTTGCCTATGATTTAATCTGCTTTAATTTAGATATGGAAATACTTCACAAACAGTTCCCAAATAACC
>SLCF01000035.1 GCA_007125955.1 Bacteroidales bacterium
CCAGTTTTCTCCCGGTTATCTCTGTGGTTATACCATCGAGATAAAGCAGCTCTCCTTCATCATCATATACCGGACTGCCGTTTTCCTGCACCCATATTATATTTCCGTTTTTATGTATAATGCGGAACTCAATGGAATAAGGTTTTTTGTTTATGACACAATTTTCAATTTCTTTTTTCACATCTTCCCTGTCTTCCTTTAAAATTAAATCGGAAAACCTGACATTCCTGTTGCCGATAAAATCTTTCGCCCGGTATCCTGTTATGTCGAATATTTTTTCGCTGTAGTAGAGGGTTGTATAATGCTCATCGAAAAGACATCTTGAAACTGCTCCTACAAGATTTGAGATAAGGGTTTTTACAAGTCCCCGGGTTTCTTTTAGTCTGGTTTCGGCCTCCTTTTTAGCGCTTATGTCAGTGATTATGCCATCAATGTAAACAATACTGCCTTCTTTATCATATACCCCCCGCCCAGATTCATGAACCCATACATCATTGCCGTTTTTGTGCCTTATCCGGTATTCCAGTTCAAACTGTCTTCTGTTCCCGAGGGCTTTAGTCAGATGTTCATCAACATAGGACATATCGTCAGGATGAATGAGCGATTTATAGGTTATCTCTTCATTATTTATAACAGAAGAGGGATTGTATCCTGCAACATCCTCAACCTGGTCGCTTATAAAAAGCATTGTCCATGAATCATCCGGCTTGCAACGGTAGGTAAATCCCAGCAGGTTGGAAATTATACTTTTTATCTGCTCTTTATTATCCTTTAATTTTGCAGCAAGCTCATCTTTCTTTCTTATCTCATTTTCAAGCTCCTTATTCAGAGCTTTCTCTTTTTCGATCATCTCTTTTGCTGACCTGGTCTTCTCCTGTTCGATAAGTATCTCCGAATCCAGTTGAGCTTTTTTTTCTTTTTCAGACAGTTGCTTCTGAATGAACCTGAATATTGATGATTGCATATATATGCACAGAAGCCCTATAAATATTAAATAAACAGATTTAAAAATGTGAGAGATAGGAGACAGCGAAATATTTTCGCTGAACAGTCCGGGCGCCTCCAGGTATTGTGAAAAATATACAACATTAAACCCTGCGATGGATATCCCGATTAAAAAAAACATCAGTCCTCTGTCAAGACGGAAAGTGTATATAAGGTAAATTACAGGAATCAAAAAAGTTGTGGCTGCAGCAGTTGCCGAAGTATGGTCAAAATAGATAGTCATCCCGTACAGGTGATAACAAATTGCCACTATATCGATAAACGCCCCGATGAATCCCATGTACCTGGGGTTATAACCTCTTTTTGCAGCAAGCCAGAATACAATATTGGAAATGGAGTATATAAATATAAGGGTAAGCGCATGCTTTGAAATTTCCCTGTATCCTGCGGAGTACTGAATAAGCAACAGGGTGCCTGCAATGAGGATAAATACCCACCTGAAGGTGATTGACAAGCTGGTGCCTTTCTGCCTTTCTTTGTCCAGGTCCTTTTTATCGATATTTAATGAGGATAATAACATATTTAAAAGATATCCCGTCCATAAACGGAGGCTGAAAACAAAAGAAGCAACGGCAAAATTATTTGTTTCATTTTTTTGCTGAATTAAGTATGATCCAAAGTTCCGGAAAAAATGCTGAAGTCAAAAACAAAAATAAGTGAGTGACTGCTTTAAGCCGGTGAAAGGTTACAAAACTGTTTTGAATGTTTTTGTTAAACTTGAATTTGCCATTCGGTATTAAATAATGGAAAGCATCCCCGTTTTTTATTTCCGGCCATTCTTTCGATGAATAGATTTAATCTTTATTAGCTGCAGTAATGAAGGGAGGGAGATATAATTTAATATCAGGCTGTTCTGTTTTATTTGTTGATCTTTAGGAGCTCCCTTATCACTTTTGAAAGCATGAACCTTAGCGCTTTAGACTTGTAAGAGATGTCGTTGAAAGTTCCGATAATATATGATTCGGTTTTTGGGTGGTAAAACATGTAGGCGCCCGTTACCCCGACACAACCCCAGCAATTATATTTTTCAGGCATCAGCAGGGGAATGGTAATGAACTTCCATATTGAATATCCGTAACGAATGGTGGGAAGTGATCTGTGATCGTCAGACAACATTCGTTGAAGTGTCTCGGCTTTAAATAACCGGTGATTGACAAGCGCCTTCATGAACAACAAGTAATCTTCAAGTGGTGCAACAACTCCACCGCCGGCATAATCAATCTGATGGAAACCTTTTATGGTGGTAATATCAACTTCATCGATAAAAAGCTTTGCAGTTGGATATCCGGGTTTTACTGACGGTTCTGAAAAGCCCATCATGTAAGCATTTTTCATACCCAGGGGGTTAAAGATATATTTGTGAAGGGCCTCGTGGAATGGCTTCTTGGTGATATTTTCAATTATAAAGCCCAGCAGGTAGTAGTTGGTATCGGTGTAGAAGTGCTTTTGACCAGGTTCTGCAACCGGGTTAAGATTTTCTTTACCCCAGAAGAGAGCCTCCCTGGGTGTGATTATCATCTCCGGGTTTTCCTTTAATTTGTTCCATAGCTGGAAGAAAACGTCATTCAATCCGGATGACTGGTTGAGCAGATGACTGATCTTTATATTACCCGAAAAGTCATTTCCCTTGTAAACATGAAGCTTGTCCATTAGCTCACTGTCAAGGTGTTTTGAAATAGGGTCGTCAAATGAGAGTTCACCTTTTTCATGAAGGATTGCAATTACGGTTGCGGTGAAAAGCTTGCCCACACTGGCCATATGATTTGGCTGCTGCGGGTGGGCCTCAACGTTTCCTGTTTTACCTTCGGCCAGGTTAAGATATATGCCATTTTTCTCCGAATCAACCAGAAGGCAGGCATTGCGGACATTCTTGTCATTACGGACCTGCTTCCTGAATGAGTTTTCAATGATTGTTTCTGCTTTTGCTTTGTTCATGAAGCGGGTTTTTTTCATAATCATTTAATATTCACGTGTGATTTCGTTAACTATTGAATTAAATTTTTCAACTTCTTCCATAACGGGGCTGTGAGCAGAGTTATCAAAGGTAAAGAATTCTTTTTGGGGTGCTTTTAACTGGTTATAAAATTCTTTTGCAACAGAATACGGGGTTGTGTAATCATGCTTCCCGTGGAAAAAATAAACAGGTACCTGCATGCTGTCTATGTCGTTAAGCAGATTTGCATTGATCACCTCGTTCCACATATGCTCCAGTGAAAACATGCCGCCATTCATGAAATTTAGTTTTTCACCGATCGTATATTCGCTTGTTGTGAGTACTATTTTAACAAGTGGCCACATTTCTGTTATATCCCGGGTTGTGCCACCTCCGAATTTATTCACGTATTTTCGCTGATTCATCAGATAATCTATCCAGATATTGCTATTTGCAAGAGAGTCAGGAAAACTTAACCGGTCCAGTGCTTCTATGGACTTTTTATCATTACGCTTTCGTGCCTGTTCTTGAACCCATTCATATGATATCTGTTCGCCTTTAAATTGGTAACACGCCTGCCCAATACCAAAATAGGCCCGAAACAGTTCAGGGTGTTTATAAGCAGTTAATATTCCCAATAATGAGCCCCATGAATGCCCCATAATGTATATCTTTTCCTGGTTGAATCGTTCAGTGAGGTATTCGCTGAGTTCCCTGGTATCTGAAATAAACTGCGCCATATTCATGCCTTCAGCAGGAATATTTTTGGACCAGGACTTGCCTGCTCCGCGCTGTTCCCAGTAAACCATAACGAAATCTTTTTCAATATCCCTGTTAAAATGTTTCATGAATGCAGTTTCCGGGCTACCAGGTCCTCCATGCAGGAAAAGCATTACTGTTTTGGTTGAATCCGCACCCCTGATAATAAGATACTGATCTTGTCCGCCTAGTGTGATTTTCTCAATAACTGAAATACTGCCATCTAATGGTTTTCCGTCGGGGCCGGTTATCGGATCGGTTTTTCCCGGACTGATAATCCACAGTACTGCCAAAAGACCCAAAATTAGTGTCAATATTCCGCCTATGATATATAGGCTTACTTTAATTATTTTTTTTCCCATATCCGATAATTTGATCCCTCATCTATGTCCATTAGATAAAGGATATTCAACAATTCGCGCTGATGGCCTGTGTGTATTCCTCGATTTCACCGCCCACAATGTTTTTAAGTGCGGCCACAAAATCACGGCCAACATTTCTTGCCCTGACTGTGCTGCCCCGGCAGGTCAATCAGGAGAGTCCTATATTGATCATGGAGCCCCTCTTTTTGTTTTTCAAAGGTCCTGTGATCCATTCCAACGCCATGAAGAAATATAACAACAGTTGCGTCTTCAGGTCCCGATAGATCATAATACACATTTCCATATTTTCTTTTATAAAACTTAACCATGATTGATTGTTGTTTTCTGTTTTCATATTCTTAAAAATTGGAGGGTTAAAGTATTCTATAATACTGTACGCATTAATATTTTGCCTAAAGGTCTGGTTTTAAAAACCGACAGAGAATTTTTTTTCGTTGAACAGATGGTTTTGTCTGTTAAAAGGGGGGAATTTCACTTTCAATGAAAAAGGCAATACATAATAATTGAACAGGTCTGTGGGCAGAAATCCCGGGTGACCGGTGCCTTCTGTTATCTTAATGGAATTAATCCTGTATACACCTTACTGAAAAATAGTAATTTTCCCTGCTGGTTGTGTTCTGAATAGCCAACCTGCCGTTTTTTCTGCTGAGTGCCACAGACCAAACCTTGTCATCATCAACCTCGGTTTGAGTCCAAAATGTTGCACTCTCATTCATGCCGAAGAAATCAAGATGTCCGGGCATATAACCTCCAGACCCTACAGCTGAGAATCCGGTTTCGTTTGTGCCATATTTGTTGGGTGATAACCAGTATTCTGTACCGGACTTCTTCATCATCCCTCCTGCAACATATTCTCCACCAAGATACTCCCTGATCATTTCGTACTCGTTCCTGGTAGGCAGTCTCCAGCCTGCCGGGCA
>SLCF01000100.1 GCA_007125955.1 Bacteroidales bacterium
AGAATCCTGAACTATTGCAGGAATCAGTCCGTTACACTTTTCAAAATCTGGTTTAGGGTTATAATCTGACCGGAATATTTTTTTCATGAAGCTCTTTTTTTAGTTCATCAATTTCTATCTCCCTGTAGTGAAATACGCTTGCAGCAAGTGCTGCATCGGCATTTCCCTTTGTAAATACTTCTGCAAAGTGCTCTTTTCTTCCGGCTCCCCCGGAAGCTATCAAAGGGATCGAAAGGATATCGGACAAAGCGGCAAGGGTTTTGCATGCATAACCTTTCTTTGTGCCGTCATGGTTCATTGATGTAAAAAGTATTTCACCTGCCCCCCTTTCCTGCACCTCCCTTGCCCAGGAGAAAAGTTCCCTGCCTGTTGGCCTCGTTCCACCTCCGGCATAAACTTTCCATACCCCTCTCTCCTCCTTTGCATCTATGGCAAGTACAATAAACTGGCTGCCGTAAAGAGCAGCAATACGGTCAATTAACCCGGGATCAACCAGTGCAGCGGAATTCACGGAAATCTTGTCAGCTCCTGCATCCAGGAGAACAACTGCATCGTCTATCTCAATAATGCCACCACCGACAGTAAAAGGAATCGAGATAGTTTCCGCTATCCTCCTTACAAGTCCCGCAAGCAACTTACGTTTCTCATTTGTCGCCGTTATGTCAAGGTAGACAAGCTCGTCTGCTCCGGCTGATGAATAGAAAGCACCGTGCTCCACCGGATCGCCTATATCCCGAAGATTCCTGAAATTGACACCTTTTACCACTTTCCCGTCCTTTACATCCAGACAGGGCACAATTCTTTTTGCAAGCATAATTCTTATTTTCAGATTAGATATTTTTTCAGTTCTTTTATCCCTATCCTGTTTTCATAGAAGGCCTTCCCGACGACTACCCCTGAAACACCAATTTCATCAAGCTTTTCTATATCCCTTTCCGATGAAACCCCGCCGCTTGCAATGATGGATGTGACCGGAAGATCTTTTTTCAGCCGGCGGTAAAGGTCAACGGCCGGGCCTGTAAACATCCCGTCTCTTGAAACATCCGTACACATAATTGTTCTGACACCCTTTGAAACATTTTCCCGCAAAAAATCTCCCGGATTAATGCCACTCTCCTCTTTCCATCCCGATACTGCTATAGTCCCGTTTTTTATATCAGATGCCAGTATCACCCTGTCCCTTCCAATACCTTCCAGCACTTTCACAAACTCCACCGGATTTACCACCGCCATGCTGCCCAGGCAGACCATTGCAGCCCCGTTTTCAAGAACCGTTTCTGCATCTTTCATTGTTTTTATTCCGCCGCCGTAATCAATTATAAGTGAGGTTTTTGCTGCAATTTTTTCCAGTATGTTAAGGTTTTGCATTCTCCCCTGCCCTGCTCCATCCAGGTCAACCATATGAAGCCTGCGGAATCCATTATCCATAAACCACATAGCCATATCAACCGGATCACGAGGGTAAACGGTCTTTTCAGTAAAAGATCCCTGGCTCAGGCGGACACACCTCCCTTCTATCAAATCAATTGCAGGTATTATTTCAATCATAGCTCAATGAATTGTTTCAAAACTTTTTCTCCTGCCTCACCGCTTTTTTCCGGGTGAAACTGGGTGGCAAAAAAATTGTTCCGCTGCATTGCCGCAGCAAATTTTATATCATGATCGCAGACCGCAACGGTTGAATTGTTAACAGGCACATAATAGCTGTGGACAAAATAGAAATAGCTCTTTTCGGCAGTAGTTTCAAACAAAGGACCTTTAAGGGATGTTATGCTGTTCCATCCCGTGTGGGGAACCTTCCCCGTCACGAAACGGTTTACACCGGCATCAAATATTCCGATGCATTTTGTATTCCCTTCCTCTGAGGTTCTGCACATCAGGTGCATGCCAAGGCATATCCCCAGTACAGGCTGGGTAAGCCGGGGAATTAACCTGTCAAGCCCCCTCTCCTTCAGATATTTCATGGTTGAAGAAGCCTCACCCACACCCGGAAAGATAACCTTCCCCGCTTTTTTTATCGACAAAGGATCGCCGGTTATCTCGGCTTCCACTCCCAGCCTGCGCAGCGCAAAGTAAACAGAGGAGATATTACCGGCATTGTATTTTATTATTACAGTTCTTTCCTTGTTCATAACTACAGGTATCCTTTTGTTGTAGGCAGGTCTCCGCTCAGCGGCTCTTTTCTGACCGCCATCATTATCGCCCGTGCAAATGACTTGAAAATGGCTTCGCACTTATGGTGTTCGTTTTCACCCTTTGCGTGAATATAGAGGTTGCATCGCGCCTCTTCAGAAAAAGAGCGGAAGAAATGGCTGATCATCTCGGTGGGCATATCCCCGATCATCTCCCTTTTAAAGGAGGCTTCCCATAAAAGGGATGTTCTTCCGCCAAAATCTATTGCTGTAAGGCAAAGCGAATCATCCATCGGAAGGACGAAACCATAGCGTTCAATACCCCTTTTGCTGCCAAGCGCTTTCCGTAATGCCGCACCAAGAGTTATTGCAGTGTCTTCAATGGTATGGTGCTCGTCCCTGTGCAAATCGCCTTCGGCTTTTATAATAAGGTTGCATCCCGAATGACGCGCAACCTGTTCGAGCATATGGTCAAAAAAGTTCAGCCCGGTACTGATATCCGCCCTGCCATCGCCATCTGTTTCAACCTCCACATATATTTCGGTTTCACCGGTCTTTCTCCTGTAAGAAGCTTTTCTGTCAGGGTTTATTAAAAATGAACTTATCATATCCCAGTGTCCGGCAATAAGTGCACAGTCATCTGAAAGTCCCTTTCTTTCAAGTTCCCGCATTCTTGCAGGATCACCTATAAGAATCCCCTTTGCTCCGAGATTTGAGGCTAACTCAATGTCCGTTATCCTGTCACCTATAACATAACTTGAAGAAAGATCATAATCATCTCTCATATAACCGGTAAGCATACCGGTTCCCGGCTTTCGTGTAGGCTTGTTCTCCTCCTCCCTGGTGGGGTCTATCAGTATATTGTCAAATTCCACTCCTTCATTTTCAAAGGCTTTCAGCATAACTGACTGCACAAGACGGAATGTCTCCTCAGGATATCCGGAAGTGCCAAGACCGTCCTGGTTGGAAACTATCACCAGCTCATAATCTGTCTTTTTACTTATCTCATAAAGGTTCCGGAATACCCCCGGCATAAACTCGAGCTTATCCAGGGAATCAACCTGAAAAGTGTCCGGCGGTTCAACAATCAGCGTACCGTCCCTGTCAATGAATAAAGCCTTTTTCTTTTCCATAATTATTTCCTTTTATATTTTTCAAGAGCTTTGATCAGTTTTCTGTTTTCCTTACCGGTGCCAACGGTTATACGAAGGCAATTTGCACATCCCGGCTCCCCTGATCGGTCACGGACAATGATACCATTATCCGCAAGGTGTTTGTAAAGACCTTTTGCATTGTTTGCCTTTACAAGTATAAAGTTTGCTTCCGAATTGTATACCTTCTCAACAAAAGGATAGCGGGCAAGAGCTTCCGAAAGGATTCCCCTGTTTTTAATTATTTTGTTCAGATAGCGGTAAAATCGCTTCCGTTTACCGACAGTTTTGCAGGCTTCCCTCATATTCAGGGAGCTTATGTTATAAGGTGGCTTTATCTTGTTCAGTGTTTTAACCACATCCTCAGAGGCAAAAGCCATTCCGAGGCGGATCCCGGCCCTGCCCCACGACTTGGAAAGGGTTCTGACAACCACAAGCCGGGAAAAACTATCAATTTCTTTCAGCATTCCACAGGTGCCGGAAAAATCAATATAAGCCTCATCAACAACAACAAGGGCATTTACTGAATTGAGCACAGCTGTAATTTTGTTCCTGTCAAGCAGGTTGCCGGTGGGATTATTTGGTGAACAGAGAAATACGATTTTAGTGTTACCGTCTGCAGCCATTCTCACAGCAGCATCATCAAGTCCGAAATTTTCATCCAGCAGTACCTTCCTGAACTCAATATTATTGATTGATGCCGCCACCTCATACATACCATACCCGGGGACCATTCCCACTATGTTGTCTTTACCCGGATCACAGAAAGCCCTGATCAGAAGGTCAATCACTTCATCACTCCCGTTTCCGAGGAATATCTTCTCTCCGGACACATTGCTGTAACGTGATATCTTTCCCCTGAGTTCACCCTGGAAAGGATCGGGGTACCTGTTCAGTCCGCAACCATAAGGGTTTTCATTTGCGTCAAGCAGAATCCCGTATCTTCCTTTGAACTCCTGTCTGGCCGAGCTGTAGGGTTTTAACTCCCTTACATTTGTTCTTATCAGTGAATTGACGGTTCCCATGGCTTTTCAAAAGTTTTTTTGATATATTCGAGTCTTACAGTTACGGCAAGTTTATGCGCTTCAAGTTCTTCAGCTGCAGCCATTATAGCGGTTGCATTCCCCAGAAGCGGAAGTCCCGCCGAGGAAACCTCCTGGAATGTTATATTTTTCAGAAATGATTCAAGTGAAACGCCGCTCCACGCTCTGGCATAACCATTGGTAGGCAGTGTGTGGTTGGTTCCCGAAGCATAATCGCCGACACTCTCGGGTGTATAGCTTCCAAGAAATACCGATCCTGCATTTCTAACACCGGCTGACAGTTCCCTGTAGTCGGATGTTGCAATTATCAGGTGCTCGGGAGCATAAAGATTGATGAACTCCATGAGAAGATCCCGGTTTTCGAAGACCAGCGAATAGCTGTGTTTCAGGGAGCCTTCAATTTCATGTCTGCGGGGCATTGATTTGAACTGCTTTTCAAGTGAAGCATTTATTGCCGGCAGTATCTCCTTTTCGGTTACAGCCAGTATTACCTGACTGTCCTCTCCGTGTTCAGCCTGCGAAAGGATGTCGGCCGAAACAAATTCGGGTATTGTGTCCCCGTCAGCTATTATTGCGACTTCCGACGGACCGGCAGGCAGGTCTATAGCTGTTCCCCACAACGATGCAAGCTGCTTTGCCATTGTCACATACTGGTTTCCCGGGCCGAAAAGCTTATCGACAACAGGAACAGTTTCAGTACCGAAAGTCATCGCCGCAACTGCATGAGCACCTCCGACAGCAAATATGGTGGTTATACCCGACATATATGCTGAATAGAGAATTGCTGGATGAACTTTGCCGTCTTTCCCGGGCGGGGTGGCTATAACAACCTCCCTGCACCCTGCTATGCGTGCAGGTATTGCAAGCATCAGAACGGTTGAGAAGAGAGGGGCCGTTCCACCCGGTACATATAGCCCTACCCTATCGAGCGGCATGGTTTTCCTTGAGCAAACAACACCCGGCATGGTAGTTACCTTTATATCTGAAGGCTTCTGTGCTGTATGGAACTTTTCTATGTTAGATGAAGCCAGGCGGATTGCATCTTTCAATTCAGGATCGAGCAGCTTTCCTGCATTTTCAATATCCTCAAAAGGAACGGCAAGCTTATCATCATTGCATTTATCAAACAGGCGCCTGTAGTTAAGCAGCATACTGTCGCCTTCTTTCCTTACATTAATCATTATTTCACGAACCTGTTTTTCCAGTTCGCTGTTCTCAATAACCGGCCTTTCGACAAGCCTCCCCCATGTCTCCTTAGGGGGATGAATTATTTTTTGCATCATTTGGCAGAATTTTTTAATGTTTTCAGACAACCATTTTTTCAATCGGTATAACAAGAATTCCCTGTGCACCGGCTTCTCTCAACTTGTCAATAACCTCCCAGAACTGGTTTTCATTCACCACAGAATGAACGGAGCTCCATCCTTCCATTGCAAGCGGCATAACTGTCGGGCTCTTCATTCCCGGCAAAATTTCAGCTATCTCTTCCAGCTTTTCATTTGGTGCGTTCAACAGTATATATTTGTTGTTGTTTGCTCTTCTGACTGCCCGGATGCGAAACAGGAGCGCGGAAAGTATATCCCTTTTTTCATCCGTAAGAGCTGAACCGGAGATCAAAACCGCTTCCGAGCGCATAACAGTTTCAACCTCCTTCAGTCCGTTACTTATCAGAGTACTGCCGGTGCTCACAATATCGAATATCGCATCGGCAAGTCCTATGCCGGGTGCTATCTCAACAGAGCCGTTGATTTCGTGTATTTCTGCATTGATTTTCATTTTCTCCAGGTAGGAAGCAAGGATATTGGGGTATGATGTTGCTATACGCATACCCTCAAATAATCCCGTTCCGTTGTATTGACAATGCTTCTCAACTGCAAGTGAAAGTCTGCAGCGGGCAAAACCGAGCCTTTCAACAATCTCAAGGGGTTTTGTTTTTTCCATCAAAATATTCTCCCCTACGATTCCGGCATCTGCAACACCATCATGTACATATTGTGGTATGTCATCATCACGAAGGTACATAATCTCGACAGGGAAGTTGGATGCTTTCGAGACCAGCTTCCTGCTACCGTTCATAATGTTTATTCCCGCTTCGGCAAAAAGTTCGAGCGATTTTTCACTTAGTCTGCCTGATTTCTGTAATGCAATTTTAAGTAAGGACATAGATCTGTTGTTATTAAAAGAAAAAGGCCTGCAGATCTGCAGGCCTTAGTTTATTTAAAACGTAAACTTATCTGTACTGCAATATCATTCCATACCAGTTGAATGGTTAAGATGGTGATGATGTACAGTTGCAGATATTGTATACATTATTATTCTCATTTTGCTCTTGCAATATTAAAAACTTTTATTTCTATTTCCAAATTAATTTTCAGAATGGCGGAGGAGTACCCTTTGTTCTGCCCATTTTGTAAACATATTCCCTTATTTTCTGTGCCCATTCATAGTGGGTCATTGAATTGTCGAACCTCTGCCACGGGATTGGCCGGCCGATCTTCATCCTGATGGTCTTGTTGCTTTTGCGGAAAAATTCGTACGGCAAAAGTGCCAGTTCAAGATTCAGACGTATAAAGAATATTTTTCTCAGCAGGAAAACGGTATAAAAGAGTATGGAGTTCCTGCCGTAAAAATAGACCGGAACTATAATCCTTTTTGTTGATACAGCTCTGGTAATAAGACTTTTTTGCCACTCTTTATCCATTACCCTGAACCCCCGAAGCCTTGAAACGAGTCCGGCCGGAAAATGGGTAACCGGACAGTCGGAGTTTTTCAGCTCCTCCAGGACCTTTTCAATATAAACCCTGGAGCTTTTTCCGAAAACGTTAACGGCCACAATGTTGTTTCTCAGGTTTGGAATATAATAATATACATCGTTGCCTATCGATTTGAACTGTCCGTACTTTTCTGCAGCAACAGATGTTATGGCCAGTCCGTCAGCCACACCGAAAGGATGGTTGGCCACCAGAAAGCATTTGGGGCTGGACGGCAGGTTTTCCTTGCCTTCAACGGAAAAACTGATATTAAGCTTTTCAGAAATTCTCCTGTTGAACTCCGCACCTTCCGTTCCCTCGAACTTGCTGAGAAGCTCATTTATCTTTTCCTGGCAGATAATTTTGCCGAGCAGCTTAATCATGAAACGGGGAGCCCTTTTCAGGAATGAGTCTTCACGCTCCTTTGCAATAGCTTCCAGATCAATGTATTTCATTTAATTAATTTTGTTGCAATATTGAAACATTGCTGCTGTAGAAGGATTGTTAAACCTTTCGGATAATACAACATTCATAACCGATATCACTGCTAAGATAAAACTTTTGTGAATAAACGGCAATCGGTCTAAATTTGCCCTGAACAATGGGACTTCACATTTGTTGTTTAAATAAAAGTTAAGATATGGAAAAGATGAAATTTGAAACCAACATAAACTGCAACGGATGCCTTTCTGCAGTCAGGCCATTCCTTGAAGAAGAAAAAAGAATAAAGAAATGGGAGGTTGATCTTGACAGTGAGAGCAAAACACTCACTGTTGAAGGTTATGATATAACTGCAGCAGAAATAACCCGACTTATCGGGGAAGCCGGTTTTAACGCAAAGGAGTTGTAATGTCCGCAGCCAAAGAGACATGGAGAGTAGAGGGGATGACCTGCGCATCATGTGCAGCAGCTGCTCAAAATTCGCTTAAACGCACGGAAGGTGTCAGTTCAGCTCAGGTCAATTACGCAACCGGGAGTGTCCTTGTTGAGTACGACCCTTCCAGAACCGGCTTTGACAGTTTGAACGCCGCACTTAAAAAAACAGGTTATTCGCTTGCCAAAGACGGCTACGGTGAGGAGAAGGAACGTATAAGACTGAAATCACTGAGAAACAATATGGCAGCTGCAATTATTTTTGCCATTCCAGTCTTTATTTACGGGATGTTCTTTATGCATGCCCCGTATGCCAACCTGATAATGATGGTGCTTACCTTACCTGTTGTTGCTGTATTCGGCAGGCAGTTCTTCATAAATGCATGGAAAAAGGCGCTGAACCTGCAATCCAACATGGACACACTTGTAGCCATAGGTACCGGCTCCGCTTTCCTGTTCAGCACCTTCAATACACTTTTCCCCGGTTATCTTATGGAAAGGGGACTGGAGCCACATGTCTATTTTGAAGCTGCAGCAGTAATAATTGCATTAATATTGCTTGGCAGGTTCCTCGAAGAGAGGGCAAAGTCCAAAACTTCAGGGTCTATAAGAAAGCTGATGGGATTGCAGGTTAAAACAGCCCGTGTGATCCGTAGCGGCAGGGAACAAAATATTCCTGTTGAACAGGTGCAGCCGGGTGACGAAATTGTGGTAAGGCCAGGGGAAAAGGTCCCGGTTGACGGGGTAGTGTTGGAAGGCAGCTCATATATTGATGAAAGCATGATAACGGGAGAACCTGTTCCTTCACTAAAGCAAAAAGGAGACAAGGTAATAGGTGCAACAATAAATACAACCGGCAGCTTCAGATTCACAGCAGAAAAAGTGGGATCCGAAACAATGCTGTCGAGGATAATAGAGCTTGTGAGGGAAGCTCAAGGGAGCAAAGCACGTATACAGAAGGTAGTGGACAGAATTGCTTCAATATTTGTCCCACTGGTAATTTTAATTGCCATAGCAAGCTTTATTATATGGTTCTCTTTCGGACCTCCCCCGGCAATCAGCTACGCAATCATCACCTCGGTAACGGTTCTTATAATTGCCTGTCCGTGTGCACTTGGACTTGCAACACCAACTGCCATAATGGTAGGCATCGGAAAAGGAGCGGACAACGGTATTCTTATTCGTGATGCACAGAGTCTTGAAACCGCACACAAACTGAATGCTATCGTGCTTGACAAAACCGGTACAATTACCATGGGAAAACCTGAAGTGACTAATCTGTTCACTGATCCTGAATATGATTCCCCTGATGAAGCCCTGTCAGTTCTTCTCGGAATGGAGCAGATGTCGGAACACCCCCTTGGAAGGGCTGTTGCAGGTTATCTTGAGGAAAAGGGATATGAAAAAAAGGAAATAACCGGGTTCAACAGCATCACCGGAAAGGGCATTACAGGGAAATACGCCGGCAGCGAATGGGTTGCCGGGAACAGGAAGCTGATTGACGAAAAAGGGATCACTGTCCCGGTTCTTTTTGAGGAAAAGATCAGCACATTTGAAAAAGAATCTAAAACGGTCATATACCTTGCTCGGGAAAACAGAGTGCTTTGTGTAACGGCTATAGCTGACAGGATCAGGGAGTCATCAGCAAAAGCAGTAAAACAGCTGATGGAAATGGGACTGGAATTGCATATGCTCACAGGCGACAATGAGGCTACCGCTTCAGGAATAGCATCTCAGGCAGGCATAAAAAATTACAGATCGGGAGTATTGCCGCCTGATAAGCTTGAATACATAAAAGAGTTGCAGAAAGAAGGTAAAGTAACTGCAATGGTTGGTGACGGGATAAACGATGCCCCTGCCCTTGCCCTTGCGGATGTGGGAATTGCAGTTGGATCAGGAACTGACATAGCAATGGAAAGTGCAGGCATAACACTCATTAAGGGTGATATTGACAAAATTGTGACTGCAATTGCATTGTCGAAGCAGACGGTAAGAACTATTCACCAGAACCTTTTCTGGGCATTCATTTACAATTTAATAGGTATCCCAATAGCGGCGGGCCTGCTTTATCCTTTTACGGGAATGCTGCTGAACCCCATGATAGCAGGCGGGGCAATGGCCTTCAGCTCGGTTTCTGTTGTGACAAACAGTCTTCGGCTAAGGAGGAAAAATATTGGTAAAATGAAGCCCTCATGAGCTTTAGGCAGACAAAATGATATGAACAAACATGGGGATTGATTTGGAATGTTGATTTGGGAGATTGAATCCTGGAATTAAGTTTGTCAATTTAGTTTGGTTAGTTTGCATGCATTAAATGGGCGTAGCGGAAGACTATATATCTTTTAAAAGCTTGTTTTCCGGGCATTTTTCGACCGCTTTGCTGAATGAGCCGAGTATTTTTTCAATCTCTTTAACTTCCCTGCTCTTTTTAACCATCAGTACATCCAGTCCTCTATGATCAAGCTTGTCAAAAATATATTTCGGGGTTATTTTGTTTATGTCCACTGCCGGCTGGTATGCAATCTCCTTCTCCGAACCGGTTTTAGTCTCAGAGACGATACCGGTTTCGACAAGATCGTTCAGCAAATCCATTGAAAGTCTTATGGGCATTTCATGTTCATTAGCTATCTCGCGGGCTGTAAGTGGATTTTTCTCATCCTCAAAGTTCTTGATAAGAAAATGGGTAATATTGAGTATTGCAAGTTTTCTGTTGTAGAGGCTCATGTTCAGTGACTCCCTTTCAAACTCAAAATGTTCAAGGTTCTGGTTTGCAAAAGATATTTCCGCGCCGAACAATACAACCATCCAGCTTATCTGCAGCCAGAATATCAACAGGGGAAGTGCCGCAAAGCTCCCGTATATGGCATTATATCGTGACACCCCTATCTGGAAGTGAATGTAGGCCCATTGGACCAGTATAAAAATTGTACCTGCAATAACACCTGCGATCAGGGCAGACTTGAAATTGACTTTGGTATTTGGCATTATGATGTACACCAATGTGAAAAGAGTCCATATAAGAAGGTATGGCAAAAATCTGACAATAAAAAGGAGCAACGGGCTCAGAAAACCTAAAATCTCGAGGTTTTCGCTTATATATTCAATCTGTGTTGTAACGAAAACGGTTAAGCCGCTTGAGAAAAAAACCAGTATAGGACCTATGAACATAAGTGAAAAATAGTCGGCAAACCTCCTGGAGAAAGTCCGGTGGGTTTTAACCTGCCATATTTTATTGAATGAACTTTCAATATGTACCAGTGCCTGCATAACAGACCAGAACAGTACAACCAGACCTACAGCAGCCATAATGCTTCCCCTTGTCTCTTCGAGCAGAGATCTTGTAAAAACCAGTATCCAGTCGAGTAGATCTTCCCTTCCTGCAAAGATGTTTCCAAGCTCCCTCTCAATATATGCTTCCAGTCCGAAACCCTGTGCAACGGCAAAAACAACTGCCAGAACAGGAACAATTGACAGGAGGGTGTAAATTGTCAGGGTGGATGCCCACAGGCTGACATTATCCTCACTGAATCCCCTGACAGACAAAACCATTATCCTGAGCTGCCTGATAACAAATGATCTTTTGGGAGACAATTGGTCAAGTGGAATTCTCCAGATATCCCTTTTCAGGAATTGAAAAAACCTGTTTAGTTTACTCTGCATTTCAACTTTATGAGTTTGTAATCAATTATTACAAATGTATCTATATTCTGAATTTATTGAAACATACGGATTAAAAAAAACAAAAAAAAATGCCATTGCAGGTTTTTCAATTCTGCAATGGCATATAATTATTTGGCATTGTAAAAATTACTTCAGCTTGGCCAAAGCTTTCTCTATCCTGTTGAGAGCTTCTGTCAGTTTTTCATCTGATGTTGCATAAGAGAGTCTTGCATAATTTGGTGCTCCGAATGCGGCTCCCGGCACACATGCAACATGGGCCTCTTCGAGAATGTAAAAGCAAAAATCACCGGAATCTTTTATCTTCCTGTCACCGAATGATTTTCCGAAATAATATGAAATGTCGGGAAAGACGTAAAACGCTCCCTGGGGTTTGTTCACGCATATCCCCTGAATCTTCTCCAGCTTATCAATCATAAGGTTACGCCTTCTTTCAAATGCCACCTTCATCTCTTCGGTGTAGGAATTGTCGCCCGAAAGTGCTGCTACTGATGCTTTCTGTGCAATGGAAGAGGCTCCTGATGTAAACTGTCCCTGCAGCTTGTTGCAGGCTTTTGCTATCCAAAGAGGGGCTGCCAGGTACCCTATTCTCCATCCGGTCATGGCATAACCTTTCGAAACGCCGTTAATTACAACCACTCTGTCGCGTACATTCTCAAACTGGGCAATACTTTCATGTTTGCCAGCATAGTTGATATGTTCGTATATTTCGTCGGAGATGACAAATATATCGGGATGTTTGGCAAGTACATCGGCTATAGCCTTAAGTTCTTCCTTTGAGTACACACTGCCTGTTGGGTTGCTCGGAGAACAAAGCATCAGCACCTTTGTTTTGGGAGATATAGCCGCTTCGATCTGTTCAGCAGAAGCCTTGAAATCCTTATCAATACCGGCTTCGACAACTACATTCTTTCCTCCTGCAAGCTTTACAAGCTCAACATAACTAACCCAGTAGGGCGAAAGTACTATTACCTCATCTCCGTCATCCACCAGGCACATAAGGGCATTTGCTATCGAATGCTTTGCACCGTTTGAAACTATAATCTGTTCCGGCTTGTAATCCATACCATTTTCCTTCTTGAACTTTTCTGAAATAGCCTTCCTCAGATCGGGATAACCCGGAACGGGAGCATAAAATGAAAAGTTGTCGTCAATTGCCTTTTTTGCTGCCTCTTTAACGTGAGGGGGTGTGAAAAAGTCGGGCTCACCAACACTGAGATTGATAACGTCAATTCCTTCCGCCTGCATGTCCTTGCTTTTCTGACTCATTGCAAGAGTCTGCGAATCGGCAAGTAATTTGATCCTATTCGATACTTTGTCCATAATGTTCGATTTTTTAAATGATTAAAATTTTATAGAAAATCTCCTGATTTATTATTAGAGGAGAAAATGAAAAAAGTAAAGTTACAATTTAAAAAATAAATTCTTTAATATTGCATAACATAAAACCGTAGAAGATGGCGGAAATTCTGGAAATATTGAAATACATCCTACCCTCGCTGGTGGTATTTCTTACATCCTATCTAATACTTAAAAAGTTCATTGATAAGGAGGAAAAGAAACTGAGATATGAATTAAGCATAAGAAATGAACAGTTCACCATTCCTATCAGGCTTCAGGCATATGAACGCATCATACTCTTCCTTGAACGTATCTCCCCTGAATCTCTTATTGTGAGGGTAAACAAAAGCGAGATGACCAGCAAGCAACTGCATAGCGCCCTGCTTTCAGCCATACGCTCCGAGTATGAACACAACATGTCACAGCAGGTCTATTTAGGCCCCGCCACATGGAACGTTGTAAAAAGTGCGCGCTCCAATTTGATCAAAATAATCAATGTGTCGGCGGGTAGTGTTGACCCGGAATCCCCTTCAATGAACCTTAGCAAGGTAATACTTGAAAATATTATGGAGGAGGATGAATCACCGGTTGATACGGCCATAAATCATGTAAAAAAGGAGATCAGGGAGCTGTTTTAACCGGCAGCGCAAAAGCTACCTGAAGCCTATATAATATATGTAACCCGCGGTGATCCCGAAATGGTAATTCCTCGGTTGAGAATCAGTATTGGCAGAAATATTGATTAATCCAAATGATGAGCGGATAGAAACGAAAAAGTCAAAATCCCAGTTCAGCTCAACCATGAAACCACCCCCAAAAATGAGTCCGGCATCATAGTTTCTGAAATCATCGCTTACACTTTCATTAACCGCAACATACTGTCCGTTCGCTCTCATTTCCCCCTTTCGTCTGGCACCAAGCAGATAGGAACCATACAATCCGGTATGGATGAAAAAGCGGGGTTTTTCTTTAAGTGTCCATTCAATATAAACCGGCAGGGATAAATAGGAAAGGTTTGTATTGACATCAAATGCTTCGTGAACGGCTCCTTTTTGCTCGAATGAAATTTCACTTCCAACCGACAAAAGGTCGGAAAATGAATAATTTCCTTTAATCCCGAGGTTTAAACCTATATTCTTGTCGTATGTGTCGTAGTTCAACCCGGAGCGGATTCCCGCAAGGTTAACACCTCCACCTGCTCCAATATGACTGAACTGTGGATGTTTTTGCCCGTCAGCATAATGAAGTGAAGCTAAACAGGCAAATATTAGAAGAAAAGATATCCTGAACATTTTAACTTTCAGCCTCAGTATTGGATTACTCAAAAAATGTAAATAAAAGCACCGGTTCATCCTGTAAGTCTAATTTTGCTCTATTACAGGATAAATATAGGGAATTGGGCTTAAAAATAACAATGCCCGCCAATAATTTTGACGGGCAAATAATTTATTTTGGTGAAAAACTATATAAGCTCAATGCTTCTTCTCACAAACCTGGACAAATCTTCTCCTTTGAGCATGTTGTTTGACAGGAGTGCCAGGTCTATCAGCTGCTTAACGAGCTTGTTCTCTTTCCCAAAACCTGTAAGGGCCTCTTTTCGCTTATTCTGCAGCTCATTGATCTTTTTCTCCATCTCTTCAAGGCGGTCCTTCTCCTCCTGACTTATCTCTTCCTCTTTTTTATCCTTATTAGCCTTTTCAAGCTCTTGTTTGCTCTCTTCCACCGGGTTTATCTTTTCTGAGATTCTTTTCAGTTCTTCACCGAGAGCCTCAGTCTTTTCTTTTGATATCCTCTGCACCAGCTCATGGTTGGGATTGACAACAAGGTTGTAATTGTCGGGCATATCACCATAAAAGTTCATCCCCCCTCCCATTTCAGACATATCCTTCATTCGTCGCATAAACTCGGACTGTGTAATGGTAACAGGGCTCTCGTTTTCATCCATACTTTCGAAGACAACGCTGAATACCGGTTTTTCCGGAAGCTGTGCGGCAAACACATCTGTCAGATCGTCCTGCTCCTCTTTGGATAATTTTGACTCTTTACTTTCATCTTTAGGTATCAGCTTGTCAACCACGTCAGCATCCACCCTTACAAAACGGGAGTTTTCAAACTTTGTCTCCAGGTGGTTTATGAAATGAGTATCCAGCTGGCCTTCCATTGCAATAACATCGTAACCTTTCGATTTGGCAGCCTCTATAAAGCTGTACTGTTTTTCAACATCAGTGGAATAAAGGTACACGAGGTTTTTGTCCTTATCGGTCTGGTTATCCTTTATAAGCTTTTCATACTCATCAAATGTGAAGTAATTGTCTTCAGTATTCCTGAAAAGCGAAAAGTCTTTCGCCTTATCATAGAACTTATCCTCCGTAAGCATGCCGTACTGAATAAAAATCTTCAGATCTTCCCATTTATTTTCAAACTCCTCCCTGTTGTTCTTGAAGATCTCCATAAGCTTGTCTGCGACCTTTTTGGTTATATGGGAAGATATCTTCTTTACATTTGAGTCGCTTTGCAGATAGCTTCTCGAAACGTTAAGAGGGATATCGGGTGAATCAATCACACCGTGAAGAAGTGTGAGGAACTCAGGCACTATACCTTCAACCGAATCTGTTACAAAGACCTGATTGCAGTAAAGCTGGATCTTGTTCTTCTGAAGTTCTATGTTCTTTTTTATCTTCGGGAAATAAAGTATCCCTGTCAGATTGAAAGGGTAATCCACATTCAGATGTATGTGGAATAGAGGGTCTTCACTGAATGGATATAGTTCCTTGTAAAATTCAAGGTAGTCCTCTTCTTTCAGTTCCGATGGCTTGCGTGTCCAGGCAGGCTTAACATTGTTTATTATACGGTCTTTACCGGTTTCAACCTCTTTACCGTCTTTCCACTCCTTCTCTTTTCCAAAAGCGATCTCAATTGGCAGGAACTTGCAGTACTTCTTCAACAGTCCGTGAATCCTGTTCTCATCCAGGAACTCCTTTGAATCGTCATCAATATGAAGCACCACATCGGTTCCCCTTGTCTCTTTTTCTATCTCTTCGATTGAATATTCAGGACTTCCGTCGCATGACCACTTAACCGGCTTGGTCCCCTTTTTGTACGATTTGGTGAGTATATCAACACGTTTTGCCACCATGAATGAAGAGTAAAAACCGAGTCCGAAATGACCTATTATGCCGCTGGCGTGATCCTTGTATTTCTGAATAAAATCCTCTGCGCTGGAAAAGGCTATTTCGTTTATATATTTCTTAATTTCTTCACCTGTCATTCCAACACCACGGTCTGATACCGTTATGGTCTTATTCTTTTCATCTAAACTAACACGAATTGTGAGGTCACCCATTTCATCCTTGTAATCTCCGGCAATAGACAGGGTCTTGAGTTTTTGTGTGGCATCAACGGCATTTGATATTAGTTCCCTTAGAAATATCTCATGGTCTGAATAGAGGAACTTTTTGATTATGGGAAAGATATTGTCAGCTTTAACATTTATTTTACCCTTCTGCATCATACTTGTTATTTAATGGTTAAACAATCTTTTGAATTACCCAGCCAATTGAACAAAGTATGTGCCAAAAGCAAATTTGCACAAGCTACTGACAAATAGTCACCCGGAATTCAGCGGCCCATTATCCTTTCTATTTCGGCTACTGTTCTGGGAGCATTTTTTGACATTATCTCGTTTCCGTCAAGTGTTACAAGTATGTCATCTTCAATTCTTATTCCGGTTCCTTCATATTTTTTATAAACGGGTGCCACTTTTTCTGCAAAAGCCTCCAGTTCATGACTGTCAACTTCATCACCAAACAGTTCCTGCAGATAATCGAGTCTGCCAGGGGTGAGGTATATTCCCGGTTCAATTGTCATTACCATACCCGGCAAAACAGACCTGCCCCTTATCTCGCGGTTGAGCAGGTAGCTGTCCCTGTCGGCCGGGTCGAAATCTCCGTAGCTTCCGACATCGTGGACATTGAGTCCGATATAATGGTTGCTTCTGTAATGAATATAAAAACGTTTTTGCCACCATTGGGTGGTATCGGTTATCAGTCCGAGTTCATATAGCCCGTCGGTTATTATTTGTGCAGCCTTATGATGGCAATCGAGTATCCTGTTCCCCGGGGCCATCAGCTTGATAGCTTCATCGCTTGCCTTAAGCACCAGCTCATAGAGCTCCCTCTGTTCGGGTGAGAATTTTCCGTTTACAGGGATAGTCCTGGTAATATCGGCTACATACCCCCCCTTACTGGCAGCCCCGATATCTATCAGGAGCAGGTCACCGTCCTCCAGGGTGCGGTTATTTTCTCTGTAATGCAGTATTGTGGCATTTGGACCCGACCCCACTATGGACGGGAAACCGACTGAAAGTCCGTTTTTCATGTACACATACTCTATTTCAGCCTGCACATCATACTCTTTTTGTCCCGGTGCAACCGTTTTCATGGCACGTAAATGTGCCAGCGAGGTGACCTCAACTGCATTCCTGAGCTGGTCTATCTCCCATTTGTCTTTTGTAACACGCATCTCATGCAAAACGGGTTTGATGTCAACTATTTCGGAATTCTGATCTGCAAAGCGTTCCACTATACCGGCAACCCGGTTGTCGCCGGAATGAACAAATATTCTTTTTTGCCCTTCAAGCAGGTCAGGGAGCATTTCTTCAAACCGGCCAATTGTATAGGCTGTATCTGCTCCCAGCTTCTCCATTGCACCTTGAGTGCCATACACCTCTCCTGTCCACAATGTGGTATGCGGATGACGTGGAGTGACAAAAAGCTTATATACCGAATCTGGTGAACCGGAAAGCACAGCTATACCCCTTGATTCAATGAAGCCTGTAAGATAGAGAAAATCATCGCCGGCAGCAGCCGAAACGATTATGACCCCTTCACCTTTATTGTCCCTTATCTCTTCCCTCCTTTCTTCAAAAGCAACCTGTTCAAAATATTCCAGGGGCTCATCGTATATAAATGTTTCATGCAGTACAAAATATTTTTTCTCCTCCTTCCTGGTTTCGTACACGTTATAAAATATCAGTATAATAATTACTATTAAAGCAATAATTAATGCTGCATATTTATTTTTCATTTCAATAGGTTTAGATTAATAATCCATTATAATTAAACGGTGGCGTATGTTATTTAATTTCGGGCACTTCAGGTTTTTCCCTTATCATAACGTCAATATCAGTTAAATGCATCCACTCTCCGTCTTCAAATATAAACCCGTCATATGAAAAATCCGGGCCGTAGTAACGGTATTGTCCCCTGTACCTCTCATCAGGAGGAGAAAGATGGTCACAGACAATTTTTCCAAACTCTTCATGGTACCGGAGGTGCATAACCACTCTCGATGAGTATTCGAAAACAACCCTGTTCCGGAGATCGCCGGATATTCTGAAAACAGGTGCCCCGAATGTCACATCCCCGTTTCGCGGGATCATAAGGTCAATTACTTTCCTGTTTGTATAATAATCGTTATGATCGAGCCCGATCAGCGTGTAAGCAGTACTTCCATCCCTTTCCACCGGCACTATCTGGTAATAAAGTGCGCCATACCAGGTGGATGCATTGAGCTCACCCGTCTCAATACCCTCATCATATCCACTTTTTTGATGTTCAAGTACTATTATATTGTGAGTCAAATCAGTTGTATCCCTGAACTGCAGTATTCCCGAATAAAGGTTTCCTTCACCCGCCATTGGCACATTCCATGAATAAATACTCAAAAGGCTGTCAGGTGACATTACTTTCCCCATATATGCAAGCGAGTCGAAAGGATATTCAAAAGAACCGGGAAAATCAAGAGCTTCAACCAGAAGTGAGGTTATCCGGTCATTTACCTCTTCTCTTCTCTCATTTGATAAAACAGAAACCAGCTCGGTAAATTTCTGCTGAAGCTGTTTTTCATAACCGTTAAGAGAAATGGAGTCATTTCCATACAAAAACACTCCCGTATTGGAAATTATTGAGAAAAAAATCAGCAAATGCAGGGTTAACCTTTTAATCTGCACCATAATTAATTATTTACTTCATCAAGTGACTGCAACAATATTCCGGCTGACTTTTCAATCTCTTCTTCGCTGATTGTAAGAGGCGGGGCTATTCTAACAGACTCGTCGTTGAACAGAAACCAGTCAGCTACAACACCCTTTTCCAGCGCAATTTTCAAAACATCCTTTACTATTCCGGCATCACCCAGATCCATCGCCAGCAACAAACCTTCGCCCCTTATCTCTTTAACCGATTTGTGCCGGAGGAGGTCTGCGAAAAGAGAGCCCTTTCCAACAGCTTTTTCGAAGATTAGTGTTTTATTAAGATATTCAAGCGAAGCCAGTGCGGCAGCACAACTAACCGGATGGCCGCCAAAAGTTGTTATATGGCCAAGGGGCGGATCCTTTTGAAGCACACTCATTATCTTGCGGGATGATATAAAAGCACCAAGTGGCATTCCGCCGCCCATACCCTTGGCAAAAACGGCAATGTCTGGTTCCACCCCGTATTTGTCCATTGCAAACAGAGAGCCGGTACGTCCGAAACCTGTCTGCACCTCATCAAAAACAAGCAATGCACCTGTTTCATAACAACGGCGCCTGAGCTCCTGTAAAAATCCCTGTTCAGGAAGAATAACACCCGCTTCACCCTGAACAGGCTCTGCGAATACACATGCCGTATTTTCCGAGATATGGCCGATTCCATCAAAGTCATTGAAATCCAGAAATCTGATTCCGGGAAGAAGCGGCCTGAATGCACTGCAGTAGGAATGTCCGCCTGAAACACTCATAGCACCATGTGTTGAACCGTGATATGAGTTGTTGAATGCAACTATTTCATGCCGGCCGGTAAATCTTTTAGCAAGCTTCATTGCACCTTCAATAGCTTCGCTGCCGCTGTTGACAAAGAAAACCGAACCAAGGCTCCCCGGAAGAAGTTCTGAAAGGCGCGAGGCAAGCATTACCTGCGGGGCATTAATATACTCCCCGTAAACCATAAGGTGAAGGTTTCTTTCTGCCTGTTCTTTTACAGCATTTATTATTTCAGGATGGCCGTGACCGAGATTGCTGACTGAGATGCCGGAAATAAGATCAATTACCTTACTCCCTCCGGGTGTATAAAGGTGAACTCCTTCCGCTTTTTCAACCTCAAGGCCAAGGGGGAAAGCGGAAGTCTGCGCAAGATGTTCAAAAAATAACCCGCGATAGGATGACATATCTCCAAAAAATTTCTTTACTTGATCATCAGGTTCAAATCGTTCATCAGGCTTTCCTTGTAAGACTTGCCTATCGGAATGGTTTTAACACCGCCATTAATTGGAATGATCAGCAGATTATCCTGAATAACGTTAATATTGCTTATATTGACGATATAGGAACGGTGTACGCGCATGAATTTACTCGGTGGAAGTTTCTTCTCTATAGCCTTCATTGTGAAGTGTATAGTGTAGCGCTCATTGTAAGTGCTGACTATCACATAATTTTCAAGAGCTTCTACCCACAGTATCTCCTCATACTTAAGTTTTATAAGTGAAGAGTTCTTTTTTATAAAGATCTCGTTTTTGTGATCTCTATTATCCTGCGCTTTCAGGTAATTACCTCTTGCTTTATCAACTGCCTTGAAAAACCTCCCGAACACAATTGGTTTCAGCAGGTAATCGGTTACATCATATTCAAAGGCTTCAAGCGCATAATTTTCTTTGGATGACACAATTATTATCTGCGGAGGGTTTTTAAGTGTGTCAAGAAATTCCAGTCCGGACATCTCAGGCATTTCAATATCCAGAAAAATCAGATCAATTTCTTTTCCCTGCTTGATGTAATTGATAGCCTCTACGGCGTTGTCAAAGGAATCATGGAGATTCAAAAATTCCAATTTGTTGACATACTCCTTGATTATTCGTCGCGAAAGCTTGTCATCGTCAATAATTATACTGTTCATCTCCGCTCCTCCTATTTATTAACAAAACCTTTGAATCTAAAAGGAAAGTAAAGTTATACTTTTTTCAAATTAAAATCAACAAATCCGGTATAAACAAGTACTTTTGATAAATTATTCTTTATTTTCCCCGGCACCTCTCCTGTCAGCTTTTCTTTCATAAAACCTCTTTTCAAGCAAGCCGGCGCTTTTTACGCTCTTTTTAAGCCATTCCAACCTTACTTCATCCTTTTCGGCTGCTGTTAGACCCCAGTCTGTTTTCAATCTCCTCAGCCTTTCAGTCAGCTGATAAAGAATTATTGCTGCCGAAACAGAAATATTGAAGCTTTCTGTAAAACCTTTCATCGGTATACGCAAAAACTCATCAGCATGTTTCATTACTGTTTCTGACAGCCCTTCTTTTTCAGTTCCGAAAAAAAGAGCGGCTTTTCCTTTTTCAAGACAAAAATCATCAAGCAGAACATCATTACTGTGTGGTAAAGTTGCTACAATCCTGTAATTCTCCTCCCTGAGTCTCTTTATAGCTTCAAGCGAACTGTTGCTTCCGTAACTGTATTTATGAATGGTTAACCAGTTAGAAGCTCCAAGTGCAACTTCGGGATTTGTTTCAAATTTGTTGTAATTCTCAATTATATGTACATCCTGGACCCCGAGGCAGTCGCATGTCCTCAGTACAGCACTGGCATTGTGCGGTTGATAGACATCTTCAATTGCAACAGTGATATATCGCGTCCGCATCGCAACTATATCCAAAAACAGTCTGTTCCTTCTTTCACTTACGAACCGTGCCAGGTATTCTGTCAGCGAAGATTCCATTTAATGCATTTTTCAATGAGCGGCATAAACAAGAAAGGAGCATCGCTCTGACACTCCTTTCAGGACTAATTCTTTTCTCCAAAAAAATTACTGTACTGTATTGCTGAGCTCACTGCCCGGCTTGAATTTTACAACTTTTTTGGCGGCAATTGTGATTGGTTTACCGGTTTGAGGGTTTCTTCCTGTTCTGGCGTTTCTCTTTGTAAGGGAAAATGAGCCAAAACCAACTAAGGCAACACGGTCACCTTTTTTCAGTGCTTTGGTTGTAGATTCCACAAATGCATCAAGTGCCTTTTTTGCATCAGCTTTTGTCAAGTTTGCACTATCAGCAATTGCATCAATAAGTTGTGCCTTATTCATAATAATAAATTTTAAGGGTTAATTAATAAAAAAAGGATCATATAAGACAAATATAGGTTATTTCTGATGTTTAGCAAATTCTCCCCCAAAAAAAAACGCCAAATATTGATAAATAGACGTTTTTTGTTAATAAACCTCAAAAATAACCTGTTCAAAAAACGCCAAAGAGAGAGTACAAGGTACATTAATCAATTATTAAACAACGAATGAATTCCACATGATTCTCCGGACTCACAAAAAGAGATGAATAAAATACGAGGAAAGATTGAAAAGCAAAATTTCAAAGTCTTATTCAGGCTAAGATCTATTTGGGAATAACATTTAAGCTATTTCCCTCAAAATTTTCTCTTACAAAAAATTTTTCTATTTTTGCAAACGGAGAAATGGCAGAGTGGTCGAATGCGGCGGTCTTGAAAACCGTTGACCCTTCACGGGGTCCGGGGGTTCGAATCCCTCTTTCTCCGCAAAACCGGAAGGCAGAAGAGTGTGTTCTTCTGCCTTTTTTTCCCGGAGAGATGCCGGAGCGGTCGAACGGGGCGGTCTCGAAAACCGTTGACCCCTTTTGGGGTCCGGGGGTTCGAATCCCTCTCTCTCCGCTCACCTTATTTGACTGGCAGCATATCCCGGCTGACACATTAAATTTATTATGGTTCAGAAATGAAATGAACTGACATTTGCCTCTCATCCATACAGATTGCATCAGGAAAAGATCTGCATATCGTGAAGCTTTTTGTAATAGCCGTCAGTTGCAATCAGCTCGTTATGATTTCCTCTCTCAACTATCTCCCCTTCATGCATAACACATATCTCATCAGCAAACTTAATCGTTGAGAGCCTGTGTGCAATAACAAGTGAAGTACGGTTTTTCATAAGGTTTGAAAGGGCTTCCTGGACGAGTCTTTCAGATTCAGTATCAAGCGAGGAAGTTGCCTCATCAAGAATCATTATGGGGGGATTTTTCAGTACTGCCCGGGCTATGCTGAGTCTTTGCCGCTGGCCACCGGACAACTTGTCTCCCCTGTCTCCAACATTTGTATAATATCCATGTTTTGATGAAATGATGAACTCATGCGCATTTGCGACTTTTGCAGCTGCTATCACATCCTTTTCGCTTACATTCTGAACCCCGAATGCTATATTGTTGAAAAAGGACTCGTTGAAGAGGATCGGTTCCTGGTTCACATTACCCATAAGGTTCCGGAGGTCTTTTATCCTGTAGTCCTTTACCGATAATCCGTCAATCAGTATATCACCTCTCTCGACTTCATAAAAACGCGGCAGCAGATCAGCCAGCGTTGATTTGCCTGACCCCGACTGTCCCACAATAGCAATTGTCTTGCCTTTATCTATTCTGAGATTTATATTCTTAAGCACATCCACCTGGTTATAAGCAAACCAGACATTGCGGTACTCTATGCAATCCTCAAAGTCCCTTATCGGACGGGCATCTTTCTTTTCTACAATTTTGTTCTCAACTTTCATTATCTCTTCAATCCTGTCAACTGAAGCCATACCCCTCTGCACATTGTAAAAAGCATTTGTAAACTTTTTTGCAGGTGCAATTATCAGGTAAAAGATCATCAGGTACCCTATAAATGCCTGGGATGTGAGCGAGCCCACCCCGGCCAGAACAAGGGTTGATCCGTATACCATAATTATGACCATTACTGTTGTGCCCAGAAATTCGCTGACAGGATGTGCAAGGTACCTCCTCCTCTGCATTTTGGTCATTATTTTTGTGTAAAATGAGTTCATGCTCCTGAAGCGGCGGTCAATCTTCTCTTCTGCATTGAAAGCTTTTATTATTCTCAATCCTCCCAGGGCCTCTTCTATTATGGATAATAAAAGGCCCATTTTTCTCTGCCCCCTGAGCGATGTCTGCCTGAGAGTCCTGCCTATCCTGCCGATAAGGAATCCGCTGAGGGGCAGGAGCACCAGTACGAAAAGGGTAAGCGGGAAACTCATATAAAACAGCACTGCAAGGTAGAGTATTATATGTAACGGATCCCTGAACAACATTTCCAGTGATGTGATTATAGAGTTCTCTATCTCCTGGACATCCCCGGTCATCCTGGAAATAATATCACCCTTTCGCGATTCGCTGAAAAAAGCAAGCTGAAGAGATAAAACCTTCCCAAAAATCCTGTTCCGCAAATCATGCACAACCCCATTCCGTATAGGGGCAAGATGGTAAAGGGCAAGGTAATGGAAAAGGTTCTTCAGCAGACTCATTGAAACGATAAGCAGGCTCAGGAAAAGAAGTGCAGCGGTCTTCCCCTCGTTGATGATTATCTGACTTACATGATACTGGAAATGCTGCCTGACGGAATCCATTGAGAGGGTGAACTCATCGACAGATGTTACAAGCTCCTCGTTTTCAAAAAGAATCCCCAGGAAAGGTATTGCCATGGTAACCGAAAAGATCGCAAACACTGCCGAAAATATGTTAAATACAATGTTTAACGTTCCCCTTCTCCAGTATGGCGCCAATAATTGAAGAATTTTCCCGAAATGTCTCATAATTAATATCTAAATTAAATCACTGGCCTCATGCATCTTACCATGAAAATATTTTCTTTGAATTGTATCAGGGATATTGATAATATCTTAATGGACGATTCATCTAAAAGCAGTTTTCATCACGGGTCCGTAAGGTTTAATTGAGTTAGATATGCGTCTTCCTCTATAATCAATACAACCTGATACCTATATAATTGAAAGGTGTTATCCTTATAAGCTCCTCCTTTACCTCTGGCTTTACATCGAGATCTTCTATGAAAACGGAAAAATTTTCCCTGGTTATCTTCTTTCCTGTCCTGGTCAGCTCCCTGAGCACTTCATAAGGTTCGGGGTATCCTTCCCGCCTCAGTATAGTCTGTAGAGCTTCAGCTATTACACTCCAGTTATTTTGCAGATCTTCATCTAATATCTCTTTGTTGACCCGTATCTTTTTCAGTCCGTTTAACAACGATTTCAGGGCTATTATGGTATGTGCGACAGGGACTCCGATATTCCGCATAACAGTTGAATCTGTCAGATCACGCTGTAAACGTGATACGGGAAGTTTAGCCGAAAGGTGTTCGAAAATTGAGTTTGCCATTCCAAGGTTACCTTCCGAATTCTCGAAATCTATCGGGTTAACCTTATGGGGCATGGCCGATGAACCGGTCTCTCCCGGAACAATCTTCTGTCCGAAATAATCCATTGAGATATAAGTCCACAAATCCCTGTTCAAATCGATAAGGATACTGTTTATCCTCTTCATATTGTCAAATATTGCGGCAAAATTATCATAATGCTCGATCTGTGTAGTAACAGGCGTGCGTTCCAGTCCCAGCACACCATTGACAAAATTGTCCGCAAACCCGGTCCAGTCAATTTCAGGATATGCAACAGCATGGGCATTGAAATTTCCGGTTGCTCCCCCGAATTTTGCCGAGCAGGGAACCGATTTTAAAAGTTGAATCTGAACGTTCAGCCGGTCATAAAAGACACGTATCTCTTTTCCAAGTCTTGTAGGAGAAGCAGGTTGTCCGTGTGTTCGAGCAAGCATAGGCAGATCTGCCCATTCAAGCGACATATCCTCAAGAATATTGAGCAAATCCTCCATTAGCGGGTAGTAAACCTGGTGGACAGAATCCCGGAAAAGGAGCGGTACTGCGGTGTTGTTGATATCCTGACTGGTAAGGCCGAAGTGTATGAACTCTTTGTGCCTGTCAAGGCCCAGCCGGCTGAACTCTTCTTTCAGGTAGTATTCTACAGCCTTTATATCGTGGTTTGTCTTCCTCTCAATATCTTTTATTTTTTCAGCATCTTCAATCCGGAAATTGGTGAATATCTTCTTCAGATCTTTAAAATGACTGCTGTTGAAATCCTTTAATTGAGGCAGCGGCAACCTGCATAAAGCTATGAAGTATTCTACCTCCACCATAAGCCTGTATCTGATGAGGGCATATTCTGAAAAATATACCGCCAATTCATCAACCTTTTGCCTGTATCGGCCGTCAATAGGAGAAATAGAGGTAAGCATCTTTATATCCATAATCTTTTTTACATTTACAGAATGCAAATGTAAATGTAAATAAAATTATTTCATCAAAACTTATACAATATTATTAAGGTTCTGCCCGGAGATTGATGAACCGGCTTTTAATGTTTGATACAAATTATTCACTCATGATAAATTAATATATATTTTTGTATCAGGCAATTTTTTTGAAAAGGCAACAGTTTATTCATTGACAAACCTCTTTATTCAAATGACAATAGTACTAAAAACCAAGGTCTTGCTACTGCTCACATTTCTGCTTGCGCCGGCACTTAATGCAGCAGAGTCCGAAGCCCCCCCCGGTATCCCTGAAAACGACTCCTTGCTGGTTTACAAGTTCAACATGAAAGCCGATATAATGCCGGCAGTGTGGCGTCAGACCCAGCAAAGCTTCAGCGAAGCAGAGGAGCTGGATGCCGATTACATTCTGATCCACATGAATACATACGGTGGAATGGTGCAGGTGGCCGATTCAATCAGGACAAGGATCATAAACAGCAGCATTCCCGTAATAGTATATGTTGACAACAATGCCATTTCCGCAGGAGCACTGATAGCCATTGCATCCGATGAGATTTACATGAGGCCCGGGGGAAGTATCGGGGCAGCAACTGTTGTTGATGCCTCCGGGGCTGAAGCACCCGACAAGCAACAGTCATTTATGCGTGCAGTAATGAGGGCAACAGCCGAAGCTCATGGCAGGGATACGATCATAACAGATAACGACACTATTGTAAGATGGAAACGCGATCCGGCAATAGCAGAGGCTATGGTGGATGCAAAACTTGTAATACCTGGTATTGTGGAAGCCGGTCAGGTGCTGACATTCTCGGCCGAGGAAGCGCTTCAGAACAACTATTGTGAAGGGCTGGCAGACAGTGTCGAGGAAGCATTGATGCTTGCTGGAGTTGAAGATTACAAAACGGTTGTTTACGAAGTCACCCCGCTGGAATCGGTTATAGGCTTCCTTATAAACCCTTTTGTGCAGGGAATACTTATAATGTTAATTATCGGGGGACTTTATTTTGAGCTGCAGACACCCGGCATAGGTTTCCCTGCAGCTGCAGCCCTGGCTGCCGCTATATTCTATTTTGCACCGTTATACCTTGAAGGTATAGCACAAAACTGGGAAATAGTGCTTTTCGTGGTCGGATTAATATTGCTTGCCGTGGAGATATTCGCCATACCGGGCTTCGGGGTTGCAGGCATTGCCGGTTTGGTGTTGATGGTAACCGGATTGACTTTGAGCATGATAGACAATGTAGTTTTTGAATTTGAAGGAACAGGGGTCAGATCTGTTGTAAGAGCCCTTTTCCTAGTAATTATCAGTTCTTTCATTGCTCTCACAACCTCTATTTACCTGAGCAGACGACTGATTGAAACAAGCGTTTTCTCACATCTGGTTTTAAGTTCAACTCAGGAAAAGGATCAGGGATACATAAGTGGAGACCCTCTCTACAGGGATATTGTCGGTAGCACCGGCACTGCATCAACATCGTTAAGGCCTTCAGGAAGGGTAGTTGTTGATGATGAGGTCTATGATGCAAAATCACTGGTTGGTTATATTGAAAAAGGGGATAAAGTGAAAATTGTAAATTTTGAAACCGGACAACTTTACGTTGTTAAAGATGAACAGCAATGATAATTTTTAAAAAACGGCCGGGTTGTCTTTTCAATATCTATAAGGAGGGCATTCCGGTTTGACACCATAAAAATGTCATTCAAAAATTTCTTTTCACAACAGGAATTGGTTAACTTTATATCGTATAAATTCGTTTTTCAAACTTAATATATATAGTATGACTACCATAACTTTCAACGAGTTGCGCAAGATCAAAGACAGCCTGCCAGACGGAAGCATGGGCAGAATAGCAAGTGAGCTTAACCTGAACGTGGAAACTGTAAGAAATTATTTTGGAGGCGCAAACTACAACGAAGGCGAGAGTGTAGGTATTCATCTGGAGAAAGGTCCCAACGGAGGAATAGTAATGATTGAAGACACCACAATACTTGACATGGCAAAAGAGATACTCAAAAGCGAATGCAACAACTAAGCTTTTAGTTTTTTGGTGAACTTCTTTTTCCGGATGTTACTGACTTTTTAGAATCTTTACAAGTTGTTTAGGTACCTGAGCTTTACGGCACCTCAGTGCTTATATGTTCTATTGCATAAGTCATGAATTGTCAATGACAATATTTTCAATATTTTAACAGAAGTGAAAATTATAATGGCAAGGTCGGTCTGACCAGCTTGATGATAAATATTTTAATAAACCTAATTTGTACGAATGAAAATATTATTTATCAGACTTTCGTTCTTGATTTTTTTTCTTGCAGCTTCCACTCTTCAATCTTACCCCCAAGTTAAACTGGATTTTATGAACAACCGCACTCCCACACACAGCGAGGTAATTGAAATGTATGAATACCTTGCTGCAAATCACAGCAGTGCTCGTTTGATTACCGGCGGTATTACCGATTCGGGCAGGCCGCTACACCTGTTCGTAATATCGGGTGACAGGGATTTTGATCCGGTTTCATTGAAAAAGAAAGGGAAAAGTATTATTCTCATAAATAATGCCATTCATGCAGGCGAACCAAACGGTGTGGATGCATCACTGAAACTTGCAGACGATATACTCAACAACCGTGACAATCTTTCAGAAGTCCTTGAAAACACCGTTATCTGCATAATACCGGTATACAGTACAGGAGGTTTTCTTAACAGGAGTCCCTATAACCGCGCCAACCAGGTGGGGCCCGCGGAACAGGGCTTTCGGGCAAACGCAGCAAACTACGACCTGAACCGCGACTTTGTGAAGGCCGATACCCGGAATGCTTTTGCCTTTATGAAGATATTCCACAAATGGCAGCCCGATATATTCATTGACACCCATACAACCAACGGTGCGGATTATCCTTACGTCATAACACTGATCCCGACACAGTTCAGCAAGGCAAACCCGCATATCGGCTCATATATGAGAGAGGAGATGAGCCCTGAACTATACAGTATGATGGAGAAGACGGGTTACGAAATGATCCCCTATGTACAAACTATGAGGGGCGACCCGCGCAACGGAATAATTTCCTTCATGGACGCTCCAAGGTATTCAACCGGATATACCTCCCTTTTCAATACCTTAAGCTTCATGGTGGAATCACATATGCTGAAGCCATACCATGAAAGGGTTCTGTCAACTTATCATTTCCTTGTTTCCGTAGCCGGATTTGCAAATCGTAACCACCGTGAAATAAAAGAAGTGAGGGAAAAAGCTGCTGAAAGCACAAGGAAACAGGAGATATTTACTCTTGAATGGCAGCTGGATACAAGCCGGTATGATATCATAACATTCAGGGGTTATGAAACAGCCTACAGGAAAAGTAATGTTACCGGGCAGGATGTTCTTTACTATGACCATGACAGGCCGTACACAGTTGAGATCCCCTATTACACTTACTACAAACCCTCTCTTGAAGTAGAAAATCCCGAAGCATATATCATCCCTCAGGCATGGCACGAGGTTGTCACCCGCCTGAAGGGATCAGGTGTGGAGATGAGCAGGCTCATGGCCGATACAACACTGTTTGTGGATCTTTATTATATAGAAGATTATAGTGCGGGCAGCAGACTGATAAGCGGAAGATACCCCCACAGTAATATAAAACTCAGGAAAGAAAGAGATTCTGTAAATTATTACCGGGGAGACTATGTAGTAAAAACAAACCAGGCGGCAAACAACTATATTGTCCAGACACTTGAACCGCAGGGAACCGATTCGTTTTTCCGTTGGAACTTTTTCGACCCTGTACTGAACCGTATTGAATACTTTTCAACAAATTTCTTCGACAGCATTGCAGAAGAGCTGCTGGAAAACGATCCTGAACTCAGGGAAAAGTTCCTGGAAAGGAGAAATGAAGATAGCGAATTCGCCGGAAATGCAAGAGCTCAGCTAAGTTTTATTTATGAAAATTCCCCCTATTTCGAAAAAACCTACAGACGCTATCCGGTTGCAAGATTCAATAAAACAGAGGGGCTTTCACTGGAATACAATTACCGTTAGTCATGAATTATCAACTTGTTATTGATATACTCGGATGGATTGGTTCATTCGAAATAATTCTCGGATATGCACTTATATCATCCAACAGGGTCAGGAGTACATCCCTCCCCTATCAGCTGCTCAATTTGACAGGGAGTATTTTCCTGATAATAAACACAGTCTACTACAAAGCTTTTCCATCGGCATTCCTCAACATAGTATGGTGTGCTATTGCCATATGGGCTCTTACGGGAATATTCAAACGTATTTTAAAACATGTGCCGGTCAGATCCCCCCGTCCCGGAAAGGATTAATTATTAAGACCCTTAATGACTGTTAATCGGTTCTATTTTGTTAAATTGCATAAAACAGGATTCAGTTTATGCTTGAAACTTTCAAAGATTATATAGAGAAGGAAAAGCTGTTCCTCCCGTCACAAAAGATACTTCTCGGAGTGAGCGGCGGAATCGATTCTATGGTCATGCTGGATCTTTTTATAATGGCGGGTTTCAAGCCGCTTGTTGCACACTGCAACTTCAGGCTTCGCGGAGAAGAATCGGACAGTGATGAAGATTTTGTCAGAAGCTTCTGCAGGGAAAAGAGGATCCCTTTTTACAGTAAAAGGTTTAATACCGAAGATCATGCCGGTACACTGGGCATATCCCTGCAGATGGCCGCCCGTGAGCTGAGATATGAGTGGTTTAATGAACTTATGAATGAGATAAATACCCAATTTGTTGCCATTGCACACAACAGGAACGACCTTGCAGAAACATTTCTTATCAACATCTGCAGGGGTACAGGTATAAAAGGACTGACCGGGATCGGATCCAAAAGTAAAAATATTGTCAGACCCCTGTTGTTTGCATCGAGGGAGGAAATAGAAAATTTTGCCGCTGAAAAACCGGTACCCTACCGTGAAGACAGCAGTAACAGGGATGTTAAGTACCACAGGAACAGGATAAGGAAATATGTTATACCGGAAATGGAGAATATCAATCCTTCATTCATATCCACTGTTTATGAGAACACCCAAAGGATAAAAGAAGCGGCAGAGGTTTACATGCAGTCAGTTACCGAAAAGTTTCATATGGTTTGCAGAGAATCGGAAAATGAGGCAGTTTTAAATATTGAAAAGCTGGTTCAGCTTACACCTCTTTCTCTGTATCTTTACGAGTTCATGAAAAAGTGGAATTTTTCCCCTAACCAGGTTTCTGATATAATGGAGTCGCTCAACAGTGCACCCGGAAAAAGGTTCTTCTCTCCGACACACCGGCTGGTAAAAGACCGCAGCCATCTTATTGTAACACCCCTCGACAATGAAGAAGAGAGACTGTATTATATCGAAGAGGATGCAGACAGGATTGATGAACCATTAAAAATGACAATCAGGATAACCGAAGCCGGAGAGGACTTCCGCATACCTTCGGATCCGCGCATTGCCTGCCTTGATGCAGACAAGCTGCTTTTCCCGCTAATAATAAGAAAATGGAGAAAAGGAGATTACTTTCAGCCTCTTGGTATGAGCGGGATGAAGAAGTTAAGCGACTTTTTCGTGGACAACAAATTTTCGCTGGTGGAAAAAGAATCCGCCTGGATTTTAGCCTCAGGAAACAAGATAGTATGGGTCGCCGGACACAGGATTGACAACAGGTTCAGAATATCTCCACATACACACCGGGTACTGATTATTGAAATAAAAGAGTAAATTTTCCTGTAATTTTTTCTTTTTATAAAAAAAATAAATAATATTGCAATATTCAAAATCGGGTTTACCGGTGTATAAATCAGATATAATTATGAATCAAATTATAAACATTCATGCATGGTGGTGGTACTGCGGAATTTATGCGCAACGTGCTAAGCCGTTTACATGGATGTAACCAAACAGAATAATAGAATAATATCCTGAAAGCCCGCTTAGCAAAAGCGGGCTTTCTTAGTTTAAATACTGATTAATAAAGATATATGGACAATATTAAACTAAAAAGAACCACCAGGAATATGCCTTCAGACACATTCACCCCTGTTGGCATTTATTTGAGACTGAGAGATTCTTATCCCCAGTCCATTTTACTTGAGTGTACCGACTACAGCTCAAAGCATGACGCATTCTCTTTTATTTGCCTGAAGCCTGTTACAGGCATTGAAATACAATATGACAAGGCGGTAATAAGAAAAAATTTGCAGATATCAAATGTTATAAAAACCGGAGGAAATGAGCAGCCGGCAGGGATAGTCGACCGGTTTACAAGATCGATAGACACAGGTGATAAAAGCGGGAATTCTGCTCCCGCCGTTTTCGGGTACACTTCATACGATGCGGTCAACTTTTTTGATAATGTCAACCTGCAAAACCCGTACAATGAAAAAGAACCTGTGCCGTTGATCAAATACGACCTTTACCAGATTGTAATAGCCTTCAATCATTATAATGACACCCTTTCCATTCACGAATTTACCAATGACGGGGCAGCAGATGAAACCGACAAGGTTGTTTCCCTTCTTGCAAACCGTAATCCTTCCACTTTCCCTTTCCGTGTTAAGGGAAAGGAAAAAAGCAACATTACGGCAGACCGGTACATGGAAATGGTGAAAAAAGGGATAGAGCATTGTAAACTTGGCGATGTTTTGCAGATTGTCCTCTCAATGAAATTCAGCAGGGAGTTCACCGGTGACGAATTCAATGTTTACCGTGCGCTCCGTTCAATCAACCCTTCTCCCTATCTTTTCTATTTCGACTATATGGATTTCAAGTTGTTTGGTTCATCACCCGAAACTCAGCTCCAGGTATCAAACGGGAAGGCAACCATAAACCCCATTGCAGGGACTGTAAACCGTACAGGCGACAGTTCAAATGAAATAAAGCTGGTTAACAGGTTGATAAACGACCCCAAGGAGAACAGCGAACACGCCATGCTGGTCGACCTTGCAAGAAATGACCTGAGCCGCCATTCGGATAAAATTGAAGTGGAAAAATTCAAAGAAGTACATACGTATTCACATGTGATACACCTTGTTTCTGTTGTAAGCGGTAAAATTAAAGGTGATACATACCTTTACAGGTTCTTTGCAGATACTTTCCCTGCAGGAACTCTGACAGGCGCCCCAAAACACAGGGCAATGCAGCTGATAGACAAATATGAGTCATCTGCCAGGGGGATTTACGGAGGAGCTATAGGCTATATGGATCCGGCCGGATCGCTCAACCATGCAATTATGATACGCTCCTTTTTAAGTCGCGGCGGGGAACTCTCCTACCAGGCTGGAGCGGGCATAGTAGTCGATTCATCACCCGAAAACGAACTGAATGAAGTGAATGCCAAACTTGGAGCATTGCGCAGTGCAGTAAAGCAGGCCGAAAAATTCTGATAACCGGAAACCAAAATAATCCGCAATTATAAATTATGAAAAGGATACTCATACTTGACAACTACGACTCGTTCACATACAACCTTGTACACTATGTGAATGAATTCAGGGGCTTTAACGTTGAAGTAGCCAGAAATGACAAGATAGGTATTGAAGAGATATTCAAATACGACGGCATAATACTTTCGCCGGGCCCCGGTTTGCCCCGTGATTCAGGCATATTGAACGAATTGGTAAGAGAGTCCGGAAAAAGTAAAAGGATATTTGGAGTGTGTCTGGGAATGCAGGCAATAGCGGAGGTATGGGGCGGAAGTCTGATAAACCTCTCTTTCGTTTACCACGGGGTTGCCACTCCTGTAAAAGTATCTTCACCCGCGCACTATTTGTTCAGCGGCCTGCCCCCTGTATTTGAAGCGGGAAGGTACCACTCATGGGTAGTGGAAAAGAGCAGCCTTCCGGAAATACTTAAAATCGAAGCCACTGATGAAGAGGGATATATAATGGCATTAAGTCATAAAAAATTCGATGTCTGCGGTGTTCAGTTTCATCCCGAATCAATCCTTACGCCCGACGGAAAAACAATTGTTAAGAACTGGCTGGACAATTTTTAATAAACTCAAAGAGCAGAGAAATGAAACAGATACTGACCAGATTACTTGATTCCCAACGCATCAGTCGCGCAGAAGCAATGAAGCTGATGCACGGAATAGCAACGGGTGAGGTAAATGAATCACAAAGTGCAGCAATTCTTTCGGCATATATTATGCGAAACATCAGTCTGGAAGAGCTGCTGGGATTCAGGGACGCACTTATGGAGCTGGCAATCAGGGTTGAACTGAACGGAGTTGATGCAATAGATGTCTGCGGAACAGGCGGGGACGGTAAAAACACATTCAACATATCCACACTTTCCGCATTTGCCGTGGCAGGAGCCGGTATCCCTGTCGCCAAGCACGGCAATTACGGGGTATCATCAGCATCGGGATCCTCTAATGTGATGGAATACCTGGGATACAGCTTCAGTAACAGCAGGGATAAACTTTACAGGGAGATGGATGAGGCAGGAATATGTTTTATGCATGCCCCACTCTTCCACCCGGCCTTAAAGGCTGTGGGAAAGATCCGAAAGCAGCTCGGAGTGAAAACCTTCTTCAATATACTTGGTCCGCTTGTCAATCCGGCTAATCCCGGCTACCAGGCAAGTGGTGTGTTCAGCATTGAAGCGGGAAGAATTTACAGTTACCTGCTTCAGCAGGAAAAAAAGAATTTCACCGTAATCTACAGTCTCGACGGATATGACGAAGTATCCCTCACTTCCGATATCAGGATATTCAATGCAAAGGGTGACGGACTGCTGCCCCTGGCCAGTTTCGGGCTTCCGCCGGTTTCACCTTCCGAACTCAGCGGGGGGGAAAATGTGAAAAGTGCGGCAGGTATATTCATGTCAGTTCTTGAAAACCGTTCAACCATTGCGCAAAAAAACAGTGTTATTGCCAACTCAGCTCTTGCAATACAATGCCAAAGCGGGTGCACACTCACAGATGCTGTGTCAGAAGCAAGGGAGTCAATAGAATCGGGGAAAGCACTGGCAGTGTTCAGTAAGCTGGTTGAAATACAAAGAAAAAACAACTGATCAAATAAATTTAATACTCATGTCAATACTTAACCGGATAGTGGAGGCGAAGCGAGCCGAGGTAAGGGAGCAGCAGGAGCTTTACCCTGTCAAGCTGCTTGAAAAGAGCATTTTTTACAATTCACCTGCAGTTTCCCTTTCATATTACATTAAAAGAAAGGATTTATGGGGGATAATAGCAGAGTTCAAAAGGAAATCGCCATCAGGAGGGATACTGAACGAATTTGCAAAACCCTCCAGGGTCTGCCTGGATTATATGAGAGCCGGAGCATCGGCTCTTTCTGTCGTAACTGACAAAAAGTTTTTCGCCGGAAACAGGAAAGATCTAAAGATAGCAAGGAAATACAATTACTGCCCTGTTCTCTGCAAGGATTTCATAATTGATGAATACCAGGTGCATGAAGCCCGGAGTTACGGGGCGGATGCAATACTGCTTATAGCGGATATCCTGACCGGAAAGGAGATGAAAAAACTGGCAGACCTTGCACGCTCACTCTCAATGGAAGTGCTTTTTGAGATACACAGCAGGGAATGCATAGCCAGGCTCCCTTCCGGCGCATCAATAATAGGGATCAATAACAGGAACCTGAACGATTTCAGTGTGGATCACAAACACAGTATTGAGCTTATCGATATGCTGCCGCCAGGCACAATTAAGATAGCCGAAAGCGGAATTGACTCACCCGAGAAATACCTTAAACTGAAAGAAGCAGGCTTCGACGGTTTTCTTATAGGAAGCCATTTTATGGAGAGCCCTGACCCCGGCAGAAAATGTGAAAAATTCATCAGGCAGGTCATTGAACTGGAAAGCAGGTCAGACAATAATTATTCAGCTACGGACAATACCGGCATAAAGAAGGGTAATCCGGAAGAAACCGCTTTAAGCGGTAAAAACAGATCCTGAAACTGAAGGCAAAAAAACAAACAGCACCCGAAATGTTGATAAAAGTTTGCGGTATAACAAACAACAGGGATATTGAATCCATATCGGATTTAAATCCGGATTACATGGGGTTTATATTTTACCCCCCTTCACCCAGGGATGTAAGTGAAAAGATTGCCCGGTTATCAACAGCCTCCATCCCCGCGGGGATAAAAAAAGTGGCGGTTCTGGTTAACGAAAGTGAAGAAAGGGCTTTGGAAATTATTGACAAATACGGTTTTGAAGCCGTCCAGCTTCACGGTAACGAACCGCCCGCTTACTGCAGCAGGCTGAAAAAGAGCTGTGAAGTGATAAAGTCATTTCGTATAAAGGAGAGGCTTCCCGGTCTGATATCACAATATGAGGGGAAATGCGACCTTTTCCTGATGGATACAGCAGCAGATAAGCCGGGAGGCACGGGGCGCAAGTTTGACCACAGCATACTTAACGGATACCGGTACGAAACGCCTTTCCTGCTTAGTGGCGGTATAGGCCCGGAGGATGCGGATTACATATGCAGTATACGGCTGAAAGCAATGGCCGGAGTCGATGTGAACAGCCGCTTTGAAACTTCTCCCGGGATAAAATCTGCAGCTGAACTGGAAAAATTCATCATGAAATGCAAAACGGTTACTTATGACAATGACAAAAAAAGAGAAAACGGAAATCAATCCCGATAACAGAGGGTTTTACGGACAGTATGGAGGCTCATACATTCCTGAATTGCTTTGGGCAAATGTAGAAGAGCTGCGCACCAGGTATTCCCCCATCATGTCGGAAAAAAGCTATACTGATGAACTGGATAGGCTGTTAAGGGATTACGCCGGAAGACCAACACCTTTGTACCATGCAGCCAACCTCTCCCGTAAAACAGGTGCAAAAATCTACCTCAAAAGGGAAGATCTGTGCCATACCGGTTCGCATAAGCTCAACAACGTTTTGGGACAGGCACTGCTTGCAGTAAAAATGGGGAAAAAACAGATAATTGCGGAAACGGGAGCCGGCCAGCATGGAGTGGCAACTGCAACCGTATGCGCACTGATGAACCTGCCCTGTACGATTTTCATGGGGGAAAAGGACACTCTGCGGCAAAAGCTTAATGTGACGAGAATGGAGATGCTGGGCGCCACCGTTGTACCTGTCAGCTCGGGAAGCAAGACCCTCAAGGATGCAACCAACGAAGCAATAAGGCACTGGATAAACAATCCGGATGACACCTATTATCTTATCGGGTCAACCATAGGCCCCCACCCCTATCCCGATATTGTGACAAAGCTTCAGTCGGTTATCAGCCGAGAAACCATAACACAGCTGAGAGAAAAAGAGGGAAGGGATGAACCCGACCATGTACTTGCCTGCGTGGGCGGGGGCAGTAATGCGGCGGGTGCATTTTTCGGTTTTATCGGGAACGGAATAACCAGGCTTACAGGCGCCGAGGCTGCCGGCGAGGGTGCTGACAGCAAAAAGACTGCTGCCAGCATAAACAAGGGAAGTATGGGAATTATTCACGGATCAAAGACTATGTTGCTGCAAAATAAAGACGGTCAGGTGACAGAAACACATTCAATTTCTGCAGGACTGGATTACCCGGGGATAGGCCCTCTGCACGCATGGCTGAGTAAAGAGGGACTGGCGCAATACCTTCCGGTTTCCGATGAGGAAGCAATTGAGGCGGCTTTTGATCTTACCGAAACAGAAGGTATAATTCCGGCACTTGAGTCTGCTCATGCGGTTGCACTCCTGGATAAAATCGACTTTAAGCCCGGGGCGGTGATTGTGATATGTCTTTCCGGAAGAGGCGACAAGGATATGGAAACATACAGCAACTATTTTGAAGGCAGGAGCAGAGGAATACTGCCGGCAGATAACCACCAGGCAACTTAAACAGAAGAGCAAAGCAGAAAAACCGTTTCATATGGAAAAATCAGAAAAAATGGATGAATACCGGGGGAACCCGTTGATGCAGTTGCTGCAGACCAAAAGGGAAAAACTTATTTCCGTTTTCTTTACTGCCGGATTCCCGGAACTTGAAAGTACCGGTGAAGTTCTCTCATTACTTGAAAAGTATGGAGCCGACTTCGTGGAGATAGGCATACCCTATTCCGATCCGCTGGCAGACGGCCCTGTGATCCAGCAAACAAGTCAGACAGCCCTTGCAAACGGAATGAGCATCGACACCCTTTTCAATCAGCTTGACTCATTACACGGGAAAGTGAATATTCCCATGATACTTATGGGATACCTCAATCCGGTTTTGCAATACGGAGTGGAAAAATTCTGCGCCAGGGCTGCTTCGGCAGGCGTTTCAGGGGTGATACTACCCGACCTGCCCCCTGATGAGTATAAAGAGACATATGGTGAGATATTCCGAAAGCACGGCCTGCACTTCATTTTCCTTGTAACACCCACCACTCCCCCGGAAAGGATATACCTGGCAGACAGTCTGAGCACCGCATTTATCTATGCTGTCGGATCTTCTTCCATAACGGGGGGTGGCAAAAGCGGCATCTACAGTACGGACTTTCTGCAAAGACTAAAGGAGATGAAGCTGTCTAACATGCATATAGCCGGTTTCGGAATAAAGGACAGGGAAAGCGTCCGGCTTGCGTGGGAGTATTCCTCCGGTGCTATAATCGGGACTGCCTTTATGAAAAAGCTGATTGAGTCCGGTGATCCTCAAAAGGCAACCGGGCAACTTATGAATGATTTATTCGGATAATTAAAATTAAAAGCAATGCTTATACAGATAAAAAATAGTTGCACAGAAGAGGAGCTTGAAACAATAACAGGTCTGGCAAAAGAATCGGGATTCAAAACCTCGCTTGTGAAAACACATAATGCACGCTACATTATTTGCTCGGGAAAAGCGGAATTTGACCTGAGACATTTCGGGTCGCTTCCCGGAGTGAAGGATGTGCATATGGTGGAGGAGGACTGCAAGCTGGTATCAAGGTTATGGAAAGTAAATGAAACGGAAATAGACCTTGGCGACGGGGTGGCAATATCCCGGAAAGACCTGTCAATTGTTATGGGGCCATGCTCCATAGAAAGTGAGGAGCAGGTTATAAAAATCTCTGATTTTCTGGCAGAAAACGGTATAAAGATCATGAGGGGAGGGATTTTCAAGCCCCGCAGCTCACCTTACTCTTTCAGGGGTATGGGTATTGAGGGACTTAAGTTCTTTTCCCGGCATTGCAGGGCAAGAGGCATCAAGATAGTCAGTGAGGTGATGCAGGTTTCGCAGATAGATGCTATGTACGACCTGGTTGACATTTTCCAGGTGGGGACACGTAATGCACAGAACTTCAATCTGCTTGATGCACTGGGAAGAACTGACAAGCCCGTTCTGCTGAAACGCGGAATGTCTTCTACAATTCAGGAATTACTTGCATCGGCCGAATATATATTCTCAAACGGCAACGAAAGGATCATTCTTTGCGAAAGAGGAATACGCACATTTGAAAAGGCATATCGCAACACCCTCGATCTTAATGCAATCCCCCTTCTTAAGGAAAAAAGCCACCTGCCGGTTTTCAGCGACCCTTCGCACGGCGTGGGGATACGCCAGTATGTTGAAAGCATGGCGCTTGCCTCGGTCATGGCGGGAGCTGACGGGGTAATGATTGAGATCGGCGAGATTCCCGAAAGGGCGGCATCTGACGGACAGCAAACCCTCAGTCTGACTGAGGCAAAGCAGGCAATCATGAAGCTCAGAAAAACCTATAGCCTGAAAAAGGACTTTTTGTTCCTGGAACAGTGATTTGATAAAAACGCTCCATGTTCCCGCCGGCATTTTGTCCCGCCGGAGGGGGCAACATCTTAAAGATATTGCAAATAACAAAAAACAGACATTCATATGTTACAACTGTTTGGCAAGCCGGGTAAAAGAGCGGATGATCTTCCTTCACCTGCTGAAGTAAGGTCATTTACCGACCAGGTGACCGTAAAGCTTTTCCCCTTGATTGAGGGGGGCAGGCAAAAGGAAACAAATCCCTTTTGTTCAGCTGAAAGAGGCGGAATCAAAAGTATGTCGGGCAGACAACTCAAAAAGAAACTTACCCGGGTTCTTACCCCCCTGGGCAGTAAGCTGCCTGATTCCCCATCTGCAATAGCATTTATATTTTTAAACGAACTCCCGGCCGTCCTCAGCCAGGCAGAGTCTGATGCAAGATTTATTGCCGAAGGCGATCCGGCTTCCGATGGGGTTGGGGAAGTGATCATGGCATACCCCGGTTTCTACGCCATACTGGTCTACCGTCTCGCAAACATCCTTCACCGTTACGGCGTGCCTGTTGTGCCAAGAATAATGACCGAGTATGCCCACTCCCGCACCGGCATAGATATACATCCCGGTGCAACAATAGGAAACCCTTTCTTCATAGATCACGGCACCGGTATTGTCATCGGGGAAACAGCCAGGATAGGTAACAAGGTAAAGATGTACCAGGGTGTCACTATAGGAGCCCTAAGTGTATCAAAAAGCGCTGCCCTTAAAAAGAGGCACCCTACAATAGAAGACAATGTTATCATTTATGCCGGAAGCACTATCCTCGGAGGGGATACCGTGATAGGGCACCACAGCATAATTGGCGGGAATGTATGGCTGACAAGCGGAATACCCCCCTATTCTTTTGTTTGTAATGAAAGTGAGGTCAAAATAAGGGAAAGGCCTTCATCAAAAAAAGATTAAGGAGGGGAGAAGACTTTTCAGCGCTGAAAATAATCGATTTAACCAGGAATAATTTATAAAACTGATATCAGAAATGAAAGCAGGCAATATACTCGAAACAATAGGTCAGACACCACATGTACATCTAAAAAAGCTTTTTCCTTCGCTGGAAGTGTGGTTGAAACTTGAAAGCATGAATCCCGGCGGCAGTATAAAAGACCGGATAGCGGTATCAATGATTGAAGATGCCGAAAAAAACGGAAAGCTTGGTCACGGCGGTGTAATCATTGAACCCACATCTGGCAACACCGGAATCGGGCTTGCAATGGCCGGAACTGTCAAAGGCTACAGGGTTATACTTGTTATGCCCGACACAATGTCTGTTGAAAGGCGGTCACTGCTCGTTTCATACGGGGCGGAACTTGTTCTGACCGAAGGGAGCAAAGGAATGAAAGGGGCTGTCGAAAAAGCCATGGAAATGGCAGTGAAAATACCCGGTTCATTCATGCCAATGCAGTTTGAAAATATTGCAAACCCTATGATACATGCAAAAACTACCGCACAGGAGATCATTGGCGATTTTCCCGAAGGGCTCGATTTCATGTTTGCAGGTATTGGCACCGGCGGGCACATATCGGGTGCAGGAAGGGTGCTCAGGGAAAAGTTCCCCGGTATCAGGATTTTCGGGGTGGAGCCGTCAGACTCCCCGGTACTTAACGGAGGCGAGCCGGGTCCTCATAAGATACAGGGAATAGGTGCGGGTTTTATCCCTGCCGCACTTGACAGGGAAGTGGCTGAGAGTATAGAAACAGTTGCCAATGAAGATGCTTATGAAATGACACGGAGACTGGCACGCCTGGAGGGGATAATAGCAGGGATTTCAACCGGTGCAGTGCTTTCAGCCGTTGCAATTAAGGAGAAGCAAAAAAAGCTCAAATTGCAAAGCCGGATAATCACCTTCGCATATGATACGGGAGAAAGATACATCAGCAACAAAGAGCTGTGGAACGGCTGATTTAATTGCCGCAATTATCACTTTTCAATCCTTATCCGGGCATCAACCGCAACAACCTCATTCCCGGTACCCAAAAGGGGATTAAGGTCCATTTCAGCTATTTCGGGTGCCACGGTAACAAGGACCGACAGTCTTGTAACAGCAGCGGCAAACAAATCCTCGTTAACCCCTTCCTGTCCCCTGACACCTTTTATTATCCCGTACCCTTTCAGTTCCCTTATCATTGAAAGAGCCTCTTCCGTCGAAACAGGAGCAAGTGCGGTGCTAACATCCTTCAGCACCTCAATAAATATACCTCCCAGTCCGCACAGCACCATATGTCCGAACCCCTCTTCCCTTTTTGCCCCTGCAAATATCTCGATTCCTTTCAGCATGGGTTGTATAAGCACCCCCGTTGTTTCGGGAATTTTCATCATCCTGTCAAACTCCTTCCCTGCCTGCTCCTCACTCTTTACATCCAGTACAACCCCTCCCACATCAGATTTGTGAACCGGGCCGACAACTTTCATGGCTACTGGAAATCCGAGTCTGGCAGCCTCCTTCAAAGCATCTTCCCTTTCAGATACAACAGCCTCCCCTGCCCTTGCTATACCCGAAGCATCAAGCAGCTGCTGAACCGATCCGGGATCAATGTAGCCATTGTCAGAACGGTCGATAACCTGCCTGACAACTTTCGTATCGATCTCCGGAAGGTCAACCTTTTCCGCTACAGGCGGCGGCGTATTCATCACTTTTGAAAGCGCCCTTCCCAGCTGCACCTCATCGGGGAAGTTTATCCGTCCCTTTGACAGGAAATGATCTATCTCATCCTTCACATTGATTATTGATGGCAGTACGGGAAATATCGGTTTCCTGCAACTCTTCATCTTTTCATCCAGCAGGTCGTATACATCATACACTTTGAAAAGTCCGGGACTGCCGAAAATAACCACCATTGCATCTATATTGCCGAACCTCTCATCGCAGTAATCTATAATATGTCCGAGATGTTCGGCAGTACCTGTTGCAAGGAAGTCAACCGGATTGGCAACCGACGA
>SLCF01000085.1 GCA_007125955.1 Bacteroidales bacterium
AAATCGATATTTTAATCGTGCAGCATGATAACAAAATATATAAAACGACAAACTTAGTTTTGCATATCAGTGGTCAAGAAATGGGTAGTACTTCATACTATATGTTCATAAATAAATTTTTATTAGGTCTGAATAATTATAAAGGAATTTTTTGTCAAAGTATGGGCAAGGGCAAGCGATATCGCCCACATGTACAGAATATCACCGAGGGTTCTATATACACCCGGCCAGGTAACTTTCGGTGCCGAGCTGGTATACGACATTGCCGCCTACGGCCAGCCCGACAACAGGTTCAGGTTCACGGAAACCAATAACGTCACCAATATCCGCGCGTTAATTTCTATGAAGTATAGTTTTTAAAATCCGCACTAAGAAATGCAAGCCTTATCCGGTTAAATACTACCGGTAGAAACAAGCACCCACAACAGGAACAATAATAATGAAATTACAAGCCAAATTATGTTGGCAAGCCTTAATTGCTTCTTTCCTAAAATAAATAGCTGGGTTGTCATGAATGCTATAAAATTTATAAATGCTACTTTCAATAATACATCTAAAGGATTGACCAGAATGTATATACTTAAAGCAACACCTATTGTTGTCATAAATATCTTTAAACCAAAATCATATTTCTTTTTATATTGATTCATAAGGCAATTTGCAGTTTTATTAAATTCTACCGGTTTCTGCCAGCATATTTATTGCAAATAAACCGACTGATATAACAAACCAGAAAATAATCAGAAATCTGTATCTTTTCTTATTGTATAAGTATAACTGAGTCGTTATAAATGCTATAAAATTGATATATGCAACTTTCGATAAGATACTAACAGGTCCGGAAATAACATAAGTAATAAAAGCTGCAGCAATTAAACTGGCTATAAACCTGAAGATTTTAAAAAATTCATAAAGCGCCTCTTTAAATGAATACTTTTACGTGGCAACAGACAGAACCATCAAAAGCATACTTAACAAAAACCAGATCAAATTCAATATTTTAAAATAAACATTCTGGGTATAACGGAGATATAGTTGCGCAATAGCCCAGAAGATAAAGTTGATAGATGCAATCTTATCTGTAGCTGGCAAAGTGCTTAATAATATTTTAATAATGACAAAAAATGATGCTCCTAAAACAATCACTTTCAGCACAAAATAAAACTTTTTATCAAATTCCGGTACAATCTTTTTTTCAGCCATTATCACTTTATATTAGTTGTGATTTTTTATAATTAATGCCGGCATCTATTATCCGGATTTAATATGCTTAACAGGGGAACCAAAAACAGTTAAGCCACAAAAATATGCATGTAACCAGGGGTTAGCGAAAATATTAAACAAACACCAAGTCTTACCAGATATTTATTAACCGGATATATGCCTGCCAGTGTCTTTCTTTTTATATAGAATATAATAAAAGCAACTAATTGAACAATAAAATTAAATATCGCAAAAGTTTCAAAAATGGGCCAGATATTTATCCCAAACAATAAAACTGCAAGAGTTTGGGCAATAAGGTAAGATACTATGAAAGGAGGCCATCTGTTTACTTTCCCCTTCACAGGCATCAGCAAATACCATCCGGCAAGCAGGTAAATAATTCCCGCAATAATAAGGACAGTGTTAACCAGAGGAATTGCAACTCTTATTATTCCGATAAAAGCGACAATAAAAGAGATGATAAAAAGAATTTTTTCAACAATTTTCATCAATTTCTTTTTTTGGTTATAGAATGAATAGGAACATTATTATAATAATGACAACTGTAACTCCTGGTATGGCATATTTCAATAGTGGCGGCCTCTTACTTCTTTTTAAAATTTTGTATCTATATATGAGGCTTAATATGGCCAGTGGCGGTAAAGCAATGAAATAACCGGAAAGCTCGAAAGTGCCGGACAACATTATAATAGCTACTGATAGAAGAAAAAGCGAGTCCATTACAGCAAGGAAAACCATATAAGGGCTGTCAAGTATTTTTTTATTCTTCAGCATATCTAATAAAAGGTAAGCTGCAAGGGGAGCAAGTGCTAAAAATCCATAGTTTTCCATATTTTCTCAGCATCTATTTAAAAATTTTAGTCACTCTGGCTATTGCCATAAATAACAGAACTGATAATGTAGCCGAACCGATGGCCGAAATAATTAGTTCCACATTAAAAACCTCTTGAAAAACTGCAGTTTGAATAATTATAAAAACCGGAATAAAAAAGAGAAAAAAAAGTGTGAAAAATAATACTCTCTTCTTCTTTTCAGGATAATACTTCATAATACACAAATAAATATCTGTTGAACTATATAAAAACTGCTAAAACCGAAAGCGCCTCTAATCCCGACTTTTTTATTCAAGTTACAAAAAATTTGATAAACAGCAACAACCGGATTGGTTGCAGTGTGAGGCTCACCAACAGCAATAGGCGTATCGGCCAGATTGTAAGGCGTGTAAGGGATGTGCAATAAGTTGAACAAAGGAAGGGCGGGCTACTGAAGGGAGTAATCCCAGTCCTTCCAGACAGGCTCGTACCCTTTGGAGCGGATCACCCCGGCAAACTCAACTGGACTCCTGTCGTCGTGCTCCTCGAACTGCTTCAGCGACCCTTCAGCAGAAGAGTAGCCGCCGGGCTGGGTTTTGGAACCCGCACTGATGGAGGTTATCCCAAGCTGAAAGGCGTTGTCGCGAAACTTCCTGCTCTCCCTTACGGAAAGCGAAAGCTCCACCTCTTCGTCAAGTATCCTGTATGCCGTGATAAGCTGCAGCAGCTCCCTGTCAGTTACCGGATGTGAAGGGGAGAAGGAGCCTGCATGAGGCCTCAGCCTGGGGAATGAGATGGAGTACTTTGTCTTCCAGTAAGTTTTTTCCAGGTATTTAAGGTGCAGTGCTGTAAAGAAAGCTTCCGTGCGCCAGTCCTCCAACCCAATCAGGAACCCTATACCTGTCTTGTATATACCTGCCTTGCCAAGCCTGTCAGGTGTTTCAAGCCTGTAACTGAAATCCGATTTCTTTCCGGCAGGGTGGTAAAGTCCGTACCTTTTCCGGTTATATGTTTCCTGGTAAATATACACCGTATGGAGTCCCATACTGATCAGCTCCCTGTACTCTTCCGTTTCAAGAGGCTGCACCTCTATTGATATAAGGGAAAAATGGGGGCGAAGCAGCTCAAAAGCACGTCTGAAATACTCCATGCCGCATTTACGGGGTGATTCGCCAGTGACAAGAAGTAAATGTTCAAAACCGTATGATTTGATCACCTCCGCCTCTTTCAGTATCTGATTTTCGTCAAGCACAGTGCGGGGAAAGTCGTTTTTCCTGTTAAAACCGCAATAGACGCAATGGTTATCACACTTGTTCGAGAGGTAAAGGGGGATATACATCTGCACCGTTTTGCCGAAACGTTTTTGGGTAATGCCTTTGCTCATTGCAGCCATTTGCTCAAGGTACGGTGAAGAGGCAGGGGAGACCAGCGCCTTGAAATCTTCCGGATCAGGCTTCCTTTTGCCAAGCGCTCTTTCAACGTCTCTGGCTGTTTTGGAATAGATCGAGGAAGTTACCTCTTCCCAGTTGTATTTATTTAATTCTTCCGCAAAACTCATATTTAAAGCGGTCTTATTATTCAATGATCATTGTTAAATTTAGCAGGAACGATTACAGCAATATCCCTGTTCCGGTTGCACAACATTTTACGGGACTGTTTTCACAGGATTTGCCGTGACAGTTTGCATATTATAATATATAACGGAATTCTTACTCATCCAGAAAGCCTGTCAGGGGACTGCTGGCAATGGCCTGCCGCGACACCCCGGGCATTCCCGATTCAAAGGCCATCCTGCCGGCTATGACGGCATGCCTGAATGCGTCGGCAATGGCAACCGGATCGTCTGCAACAGCAATTGCGGTGTTGACAAGTACAGCATCAACACCAAGCTCCATGGCCTCCGCAGCATGTGAAGGCCTGCCAATGCCGGCATCAACCACCACCGGAACGTTGCTCTGCTCAACAATTATCTCAATGAAACGCCTCGTTTCAAGTCCCATATTACTCCCGATAGGCGAACCCAGCGGCATAACGGCAGCGGCGCCTGCCTCCTCCAGCTTTTTGCACAGTACCGGGTCGGCATGCACGTATGGCAGTACTATGAAACCGAGTTTGGCAAGCTCCTCCGTTGCCCTGAGAGTCTCTTCGGGGTCGGGGAGGAGGTACCTTGGATCGGGATGGATCTCCAGCTTCAGCCAGTTGGTTTGCAATGCTTCCCGCGACAGCTCGGCAGCAAAAATAGCCTCCCTGGCAGTTCTTACGCCCGAAGTGTTGGGCAGCAGGTTTATGTGCGGGTATTTCAGGTGCGAAAGGATTTCATCATCTTCACTGCCTGCATCGACACGTTTCAGTGCCACCGTAACCAGCTCCGAACCCGAAGCAAGCAGTGCTTTCTCCATCATTTCAGAAGAGCTGAACTTGCCCGTACCGGTAAAAAGCCTTGAGTTGAATGTTTTATCAGCAATTTTTAAAGGTTGCATATCTTAATGTTTATAATATATATATTATGTCAAAAAGAAGGGGAGGAGTGTTTGCAGCAATCCTTCACCTTTTCAATTTCTTCCAGGAAATTTTTCGTTTTTGCCCCGGCATTACCCGACAATCCTATTGCCGATGAAACTGCAATGCCGTAAACACCCAGGGAGAAGAGCTCTTCAATGTCGTCCGTTCCTATTCCCCCGATGGCAAAAAGAGGGAGATTGATACCTGTCTCCCTGCATTTGCTGATTATGCTCCGGTAACCTTTTTCCCGGAGGATGGGACTCAGGTGCTTCTTTGTAGTGGTAAACCTGAAAGGCCCTACTCCAGCGTAATCAGCTCCGTTATGGCTCAGTTCAGCCACATCATCATAAGTATTTGCAGTGC
>SLCF01000007.1 GCA_007125955.1 Bacteroidales bacterium
AAATGCAAATTTTCTGATCTTTTTACTCTAAAAATTAATTAACAAAATCTAATATCAAAAAATGCAGGGTTACATTTCTAATAATGATTCAAGTATCATATTGGTAAGTTCGCCGAATTCAGTGCTTGAAACACTGTTGCCACTTATATCGGTATTAACCCTGTGAACAATTATAAGATCATAATCCGGAATAATTAGAACGTAATGCCCTCTTGCGCCCCTGGCTGAATAGCTACCTTCCGGGATATTCACGTTTGGCAGATGGGGATATTTGTTATAGTCTCTTGCCACCCACCACATGTAGCTGTATCCGTCTCTGCCATAAAGTGTGGCATCGGAATGATATCTGACACTTTCCCTTACCCAGTTAGCCGGAACAATAACTTCATCCTTCCATTTACCTTCCCTAAGCATAAGGAGTCCGAACCTTGCCAAATCCCTGGCAGTGATTCTGAAGGGGTAAGCCTCGTGGACCGACTCGTCACCTGTCACATACCACCCGTCATCTGCCGTAAAGTGTTCCATCTGAATCGGTTTGGCTATCTCCTCTTCAAGTGCCTGAAAAACCCCTTTGCCGGTTTTTTCCATGAAAATCGTCCCCGCAACATTGAAATCCCAGTTATTGTAGTACCAGTGGGTTCCTGCCCTCATGGAATGCCGTTCCGGTTTAAGGTCTCTCATCCCCTGTGTTTCGTACAATGCCGGATGGTACACACCTGACCTGGACTTCAGGCAGTCGCGTATGGTGGCCTTCATCTCTTCATCTGAAAGGCCCTCCCTGTCATCTATTCCCATTTCTTCAAGGGTTATATCAATATCAATCAGGCCTTCTTTTACATAATTGCCGTACATTGCACTCAGGAAACTTTTCCTTATGGAGTGGGTATTGTATTTCTCCTCAACCTCACCCCATTCGTCAACAATAACTCCGTTCCTTACTATAACAACGGCAGCAGTGTTGATCGTCGCTGAATACTCTCTGGCCTCATTAAGTCCCTCTGAGCTGAACCCAAAATCTTCCGGTCTGTCTGCAAAATTCCATGTTTCACCTGGATATTCGGGTGACTGCTTGCATGAAGCGGCAAGAAGCAATATAAAAATTGAAATAATTATAGAGTGGTTTATTCTCAGGAAACTCATATCAATAAAGTTTTTATATTTATAAACAGTTTATATTTTCTCGTTTTCACGGGAAGTGTTAATTAAGGAATATCTTAAGTAATTTTTTATAATTCCCCGGCAAACTTCTTTAGTTAAAAATTGAATTAAACATCAGCTTGAAAGTCCCGTGCATCTGGTTCCTGTGCTGAGTCCTGAATCCTATCAGCACAATTTCACCTTCGCCGTATCCGGCTTTAACCATTGCCGGCATGCTGGCAATAATATCTTCTCCCCACAGCCAACCGCTTTTTAGTATGTTTTCATCCTTATATCTGGCTACAGTCTTGTAGTCCTGATTTGATCTGCCTCTCTGCACACTGAAAACGGGGCTGGCACGGAAAAGGACTAAACCCTCATCAGGCATACCGTAAGCAAGCGGATCGGTGTTGTCAAATGTTACCCGGAGAGTTGAGCCGGGGCAGAAGAATTCCGTTGAGGATCTCCCGGACACTACATCCCTGATCTGCAAATCAAATGCATCAACTGCAAACTCGTAAGAAGAGCCAAAGAGAACCAGTCTGCCGCCGTTTCTTACAAATTCCCTCAGGTTTTCCGTTCCTTCACTGCCTATTCCGCTTCTGAACTCCTCCGGATAATCTTCCGGATCAATTGAGGATCTTTCGTATGATCCTGTAATATGCATAGGCGAATCGTGCGGAATAATTATCACATCATAGTTCCTTCGCAGGTTTCCTCGTTTTATCTCTTCGCTCATCAGTGTATTGTAGGGAAACTCATGATCTTCAAGACAAAGCCTTGTCCATCCCTCGTCAATATTACCCCCGTAGTACCTTTGAAACAACCCGGTTCTTCCGCGGCTTACGGTGTGTAATTCAACCGGTTCAGCGGAAAGCGCATTGAAATCAACCCCTGTTGATGATGCTATCTTTTCTATAAGCCCTGCTGGTGCTGACTCCACAATGAAATCGCCCGGACGCTGATTCCCGGATGGTTTGTCAATTCTTTTAACCTCCACCCCGTTTTCAATTAGCATATTAACTGCTTTGAAACTGCTGTTCATCCTTCCGTCGAGTAGCATGGCTTCGTTGCTGCGGGCAATAGTCCCTGACGGTGTTTCAAAATCATCCAGCTTCACAACACTGACATCCGGCTTTTCGGCTGCCTTGTCCACCCTCACCCCCATGAATTCAAACATAGTGTGTGTTGCAAGGTCATAGGGTCTCAAAGGAGTGCCATTGTCCCTTATTGTCCAATCATTCTGCGGGTAGTGGGTTTCGGTCAGGAGGTTCAGTATAAGTCCTCTTTTCGGCTGATCAAGAGGTATTACGTATGAACCTCTTGAATAGTTAACTTCACCAACGATAAAATCCGATCCCGCCTTTTTAATATCCAGGCCTGACCTGAGCAAAGTATTGATCATTGTTACGGATGTAAGCCGGTCATGCTGAGCTGCAGGAACTATCAGCGCTTTAAAATCCCCTTCTTCTCCCCTTTTTATCTGGTTGCTTGCCTTCTGCCATGCATTTTTCAATACTGTTTCCCTGTTTTTTGCAGCCACGTCAAGCAAAGCCCATGCAGAAACCTTTTTCTGCTCCACAATATCCCTGAGATGCCACCAACCGCCTGGCCATGGATTGGGGAAGCTGGCCTGAGGTTCATAATCGGGGAACATGCGTGATCCTGCACTCAACTGCTCAGGATGGATGTATATGGATGTTGCAAGGTTAACGTTGGCTGACTCGGTTAGCATCCCGGCAATATTATGAAAAGGAGTTATCCAGTGCCAGCCGAAATGGCCCCATCCGGTAAACTGTGCATCATTCAGAACACCCTGGAATCCTTCCTCTTCAAGCTTATATGCGATGTTTGCACCGTACCACTCAATTTCACGCCACACAAGCGGATCTGCATGAGGCCTTATAGGGTCGCAATAGGGCGGTACATAAAAGCGTGCTCCGTATGAGCCCATCTGGTGATGGTCTATAAATGCCTGCGCAGGCCAGTCGATGTACATTGCCTGTGCGGTATACCTTGATTCAAGCAGGTTCAGGAAGTCTGCATCCCTGTTTGTGTCGTGTCCGCAATACTTATTGTACAAATAGGGCATGCGCATACCTTCGTATTCCGTCCCTACAGTGCGGTTATACCAGTCGTTTATCATTACATCACCGTCAGGGTTAAGGGAGGGGATCATGAAGAAGAGAACATTGTCAAGTATAAGCATTGTTTCATCGTCATCACGGGTAAGGAGGTCGTATGCCAGCTCGGGTGTCATCTGGGTGCCGCCAACCTCGTTTGAGTGCAAACCCATTGACTGGAAAACAACTGCCTTCCCTTCTTTAATATATTCTTTTATCTTTTCTTCCGGGACACCTCTGGGGTCACTTATGGCGTGATTGATCTCCTGCAGCCGGTCAAGATTGGCAATATTCCCTGGGGATGTAATGAGAACAACCAGGAAAGGCTGCCCTTCAGGTGTCGGGCCCATATTCATAACCTTCATACGGTCGCTTTCATTTTCAAGCAGGAAAAAATATTCGGCAGTCTGGTCCCATCTGGCCAGTTTACGCTCCGCTCCCATCTGAAAACCGAAAAATTCTTCGGGAGATGTAATTTTACTTTGAGCATTTGCTGGCCATGCATTTAGCAGCAGGGCAGTTGACAATAAAGTCGTGAATAATACTCTGAAAAGATTATTGAAGGATTTCATAGGATAATGTTTTTGGGTGAGAATTATGAATGATAAATATAATAAGAATTTTGCAACATACGGTTTGTTGTAAATCTAAGAAATGAAAAAAACCGGCTTATAGTTATGCCGGTCGTTTTGTAATCTCTATTCTGATTAATTTTCAGAAGGTCTGCCCGAAAAACAGTGAATTTGCAAACAAAAGGTTTGTCCCGTGCCAGTGGGAACGGAAGTTCGGATTGTCAAACATAAGTATTACCCTTCCACGGCCTTCCCTGCGAGCAATAATTGAAACCTTGTCTTCTGCAAGATCGTTAAGCTCATCCGACAAAAAGCCGCTGAGCAACGGGTCTTTTCTGTACACGGCAACATTGGTGCCGCGCTCACGGTTTTTCCCGTAAAAAGTATTCATTGAGCGGAACATTGCTACTGTTGAACCATAGCCGTAGGCAACAGGGTGCGAATTGTCAATTTGCGCTTCAAATATTGAACCTTCTATGTTCTGTGAATAGAACAGCTTATCCTGTTCAGCATAGCTGTAGTCAAGGAACATCTCATCAAGATCAATAGTGTAGGGTTCCAGATCTGCCAGTCCGTTCTCATTCAGCCATGATGCTCCTGTTTCAATTCCAATAACCGTACCTCCCCTGCGTACCCACGCCTTTACAATAGCAGGATCCAGTCCACCATAGCTTCCCCCTGCAACTACCAGCACATTGTACCTGTCAAGGTCAGCACTGGCTGCCATATCTATATCAAGCTGACTGACCGGCATATTGTACCGCTCATTCAGAAGGTGGCGCACCTCACCGGCATTATAAGAGCTTGTACCCCTGCCTGTAAACAATGCAATCTTCGGTTTGTCCAGAACATGGGATGAAGGTGACCCGAAATCCGGGTGTACCGGAAAGAGGCCTCTTTCAACACCAAATATTCGTACATGGTCTTTTTCCGGGAGGGTTTTGATTATATCACGCAATTCCTGATGCGTGACAACAGGCTGATCAACGGGTATGATGATTGCCCCGCGGCCCAGTTCATACATTTCGCCTCCGGCCGG
>SLCF01000092.1 GCA_007125955.1 Bacteroidales bacterium
CAATACCTGTTTATTTGGCAGCAACCAGTAAACGCAGTAACCCCTTCCTGTTTATTAAAAATTTATCTCCATTTTAAACCTTTCCACCCCTAAGCAGTCAAATAAGCAAAACGGTAATTGCCAGAAAATATTAATCCATAAAATTTTAAAGCTATGATGAAAATGAACTTTAAAAAACTGACAATAATCCTTGCTGCCCTGTTAATTGTAACGGGCATGGATGCTTTCGCCCAAAGAGGGAGAAGGATGATAAGCAGGGATTACCAGGGGGTTGTATGCCCTTATATCCCGGATTTAACCGAAGAGCAGCAGTCCCGTATCACCGAACTGCGAACTTCTCACCTTAAGGAAATGCAGGAATTTAGAAACAAGGTAGATGAGAACAGGGTGCAATACCGCAGTCTGGTAACCGGAGATCCTGCCAACAGAAATGCCATAAACGATAAGATCGATGAGTTTACTGAACTGAAGAATCAGATGTTGAAAAAGCAGACAAATCACAGGCAGGAGATCAGAAATCTTCTGACCGAGGAACAAAGGGTTTATTTCGACTCCAGAAGAACTGACAGACGAGGTCCTGCAATGCGCGGCGGCGGAATGTCCCGCAGATTTGGCCATCCTTCACGAGCTCCCATGATGAGAAGGGGGTGGTAACAATTATAAAGCAGTTTTGGGATGTGCAAAAGCCGGAGAGAGTGCAACTCTTTCCGGCTTTTTTAAATGATAAAAATCATTAGCAAACCATGAATATAAGGTTTATTTTTGCATAATTAAATTGCATCAAATAAACCCGTTTATAATCATGGCAGACAATCCAAAAGAGAAACTATTTCAGGAATTTCCACAGGTTCCCACGGAAAAATGGGAAGAGGTTATAAAAAAAGACCTGAAGGGCGCCGATTATGAAAAGAAACTGGTATGGAAAACCCTTGAAGGAATAAAGGTCAGGCCCTATTACCGTGAAGAAGACCTGAAGAATTTGCCCCACCTGAGCGTCATGCCAGGTGAATTCCCTTATGTGAGGGGAGTCAGGCAGGAATCAAACGACTGGTTCATCCGGCAGGATATCATAGTCAAAAACAACGTTACCGATGCAAACGCATTTGCACTGGATGCCCTGATAAAGGGCGCAACATCCATAGGTTTTGTTTTTGATGAAGCACATGTTGTTAAAGAAGGTGACGTAAAACAACTGCTGAAAGATGTTTGTATTGCAGCAGCCGAGATCAATTACATTATACAGGGTGCGCCCGTAGAAATACTTCGTCAGGCAGACAGGGAGAATTCAGACAGGGGCGGAACTCTGTCGCATTTGCAGGGTTCAGTTGAATTCGACCCTCTGGGATATATGGCTGTGACAGGGGCCTTCCCCGGAGAAATTGAGGACCCGTTCGAAACTGCTGCTCTTCTTGTAAAAGAAGCAGAGAAACTGCCCAATTTCACGGTTCTGACTGTTAACGGCAAACATTTCCACAATGCAGGTGCATCACTTGTCCAGGAGCTGGCTTTCGCCCTTTCAGCAGTTAATGAGTATATTCAAAAGCTTGATGATAAAGGTGTGTCACCTGAGGAGGCTGCTCCGAATATCAGGCTCAGTTTTGCTGCCGGTCCCAATTACTTCATGGAGATAGCCAAGTTCAGGGCTGCGCGTATACTCTGGTCAAAAATACTTGAGGCGTGGAACGTCCCAGCTGATATTGCAGGCAGAATGCACATACATGCCACCAACTCGGCCTGGAACAAAACGGTTTACGATCCCTACGTTAATATGCTCCGTGCCACAACCGAATCAATGTCAGCCGTTATAGGAGGCATCAATTCTTTCACGGCCGAGCCTTTCGATAAGCCCTTCAAAAAGGAAGCAACCGGTTTCGGACAGCGAATAGCCAGGAACACCCAGCTTATACTTAAAGAAGAAGCCTATTTCGACAAAATAGTTGATCCGGGAGGAGGCTCCTATTACATAGAGAATCTTACAACCTCCATTATGGAAGAAGCCTGGAAGCTTTTCCTCGAAACAGAAGATAAGGGAGGGTTCTCAGAATCGCTTAAAAGCGATTTCATACAGGAAAGGGTTGAAGAGTCTGCGGCTCAAAGGGACAAGAATATTGCCACACGCAGAGAGGTGCTTTTAGGAACAAACCATTTCCCAAACTCATCTGAGAAGGTATCAGGAAATATTGATGAAGGGGTTGAATGGCCCGCACAGGCAGCAGCTGATAAGGCGATGGTTCGCCCAATAAGGCTTTACAGGGGAGCAACCGCTTTTGAAGAGATGCGCCTGAAAACTGAAAGATCCTCCAGGGGAACTCCCAGGGTGTTCCTGTTAACAATCGGGAACCTGGCAATGCGGAAAGCGCGTGCAGGTTTTGCATTTTCATTTTTCGGATGTGCCGGCTTTGAGGTGATCGACAACCTTGGCTTTGGCAGTGCAGCCGAAGGTGCAGAAGCAGCTTTAAAAAGCAAATCTGATATTGTGGTTGTCTGCAGCTCCGATGAAGAATACCCTGAATTTGTGCCGGAAATAGCAGAAAAAACAGGAGACAAGGCTATTCTAACCGTTGCAGGTTACCCGAAAGATTCTTTAGAGGAACTTGAGAAGGCGGGCGTTCGCCACTTTATACATATCAAGTCCAATGTGCTGGAAACACTCAAGCAGTTCCAGAAAGAGCTCGGTATAGAATAGTTAAGTAGAACAAGAAAAAATATTACCAGATGAAGCCTAATTTTAAAGATATATCGATCCATTCATCCGGAAAGCCTTCAGGTCGGTCCGGCAATAAACAGAAAGGTGAAACGTGGCTAACCCCGGAACAGATCCCGGTAAAGACTGTTTACACAAAAGAAGACCTGATGGAGATGGAACACCTCAATTATGCAGCGGGGATTCCTCCATATCTCAGGGGGCCATACTCCACAATGTACAACATGAGAACGTGGACTATAAGGCAGTATGCGGGGTTTTCAACTGCCGAAGAGTCAAATGCATTTTACCGCCGCAACCTGGCGGCAGGACAGAAGGGATTGTCAGTTGCTTTTGACCTTGCCACCCACAGGGGATACGATTCCGATCACGAACGTGTGGCAGGCGATGTTGGAAAGGCAGGAGTAGCTATCGATTCCATACTTGACATGAAAATATTGTTCGATGACATACCACTGAACAAAATGTCGGTTTCAATGACCATGAACGGGGCGGTATTGCCGGTTATGGCGTTTTACATTGTTGCAGGACTGGAGCAGGGAGCTTCCCTTGAGGAACTTGGCGGTACTATTCAGAACGATATCCTCAAGGAGTTTATGGTCAGGAACACTTATATTTACCCGCCGGACTTCTCAATGAAGATCATTGCAGACATATTCGAGTATACATCCAAAAACATGCCCCGTTTCAACTCCATCAGCATATCAGGTTACCACATGCAGGAAGCAGGAGCTACAGCTGACCTGGAGCTGGCATATACACTGGCTGACGGACTTGAATACCTGCGCACAGGGGTGAATGCAGGAATTGATATTGATGCATTTGCGCCCAGGTTGTCATTCTTCTGGGCTGTGGGAATGAACCACTTCATGGAAATAGCAAAAATGCGGGCAGCACGTATGCTGTGGGCAAAGCTTGTGAAGAAATTCAATCCAAAAAACCCGAAATCGCTTGCACTCCGTACCCATTCCCAAACTTCCGGATGGAGTCTTACAGAACAAGACCCTTACAACAACGTACCGCGTACATGTATTGAAGCACTTGCAGCCGCACTGGGTCATACACAATCGCTTCACACCAACGCTCTTGACGAGGCCATTGCCTTGCCCACGGATTTTTCAGCAAGAATAGCAAGGAACACCCAGATCTATCTTCAGGAAGAGACAAATATATGCAAGGCTGTAGACCCCTGGGCTGGTTCTTATTATGTTGAAAAGCTAACCCATGAGATAGCACACAAGGCATGGGATTTGATCCAGGAAGTTGAGGAACTTGGCGGAATGGCAAAGGCTATTGAAACCGGGCTTCCCAAAATGCGTATCGAGGAGGCATCAGCCAGGAAGCAAGCCCGAATAGACTCCGGAAAGGATATAATTGTTGGTATTAACCGTTACCGCCGTGATAAGGAAGACCCCATAGAGATACTGGAGGTTGACAACACAGCAGTCCGCGAATCACAAATAAAAAGGATAAATAAATTAAAAGCAGAGCGAAACCAGGAGGAGGTCCGGAAAGCCCTTGATGCAATAACCGAGGCTTGCCGCACAGGCAAAGGCAACCTGCTTGAGCTGTCGGTTGAAGCAGCCAAAAAGCGTGCAACCCTTGGCGAAATCTCCTATGCCTGCGAAAAAATTGTTGGGAGGTACAAAGCAGTGATACGATCAGTTTCCGGAGTTTACTCCTCTGAATCAAAGGATGATGACAATTATAAAAAGGCAACCGGACTGGTTGAAGAGTTTGCTAAAATGGATGGTCGCCAGCCCCGTATTATGATAGCAAAAATGGGGCAGGACGGACACGACAGGGGTGCCAAGGTTGTGGCAACCGGATATGCAGATATAGGATTTGACGTGGACATCGGTCCGCTATTCCAGACACCCGCTGAAGCTGCTAAACAGGCGGCAGAGAACGATGTGCATGTACTCGGTGTTTCAAGCCTTGCTGCCGGTCATAAAACACTGGTGCCCCAGGTAATAGAAGAGCTTAAAAAGCTCGG
>SLCF01000025.1 GCA_007125955.1 Bacteroidales bacterium
CACAACAGGTTCCTTTCCGAACCATCCTGCCTGTTTTCCAATGACTGCAAGCAATATTAATGCAGCAGCCGAAATCAAAAAGTGCTTCAGATAATTTTTCCTCTGTTTCATTATAAATATTGAGTTTGTTATTATTTCGTCTATCTGTTATCCTTTTGTGTTTAAAAGGACACTGGATTGCCAAGGTAAAAATCCAGTATATTCGTTGTGAAAATGTATTCGTATTTTGCTGTAAGAAGATCGGACCGGGCACTGGTAAGTTGGTTTTTTGAAAGGTTGTAGTCAACAATATTCACCATGCCTACTTCAAAACGCTCTTCTGTATAACGGAAGGCTTCAGTCATTGATTGTACTGCTTTTTCACTTGCAATGTATTTTTCATACGATGCAACAGCATCGGTATATGCTTGCTGGATTTCGTTGAAAAGCCTGTTTTTTGTCTGCTGAAGTGAATATTCTGAATTCAGTATTCCTATTTTTGCATTTTGTACGGCTGTATGTGTTTGCAACGAATTGAAAATCGGAATTGAAAGTGAAAGGGAAAAAGCAATGCTCTGGTTGTCTTTTACCTGGTCAATGAACGGATCCGGATCGCCAAAAACATCACCGTCTCTTAAAAGCCTTCTGTAGTGACTTGAATAGGAACTGCTCAGACTCAGACTTGGACTTCGCCGTCCTTGTGCAATGCTTAGTCCGCGATGAGCTATTTCACTGTCAATCTGTGCAATCTCTATTTGAGGTTGTGTTTCGAGCGCCTCATTGTAAACTTCATCTACAGTATAGAGAAGTTTTTGGATGGCAACATCTGAAAAGTCCGGTATCTCTATCTGAAAATCTAAGGGTTCGGTAAGCTCCAGCAACTGTGTCAGGGTTAAATAGGACATATTAAGCTGGTTTTCGGCGTTAATAACACGCAGGTTTTCTGCAGCGGCTTGTGCTTCTATTTCCAGAAGATTGCCCTGTGGTACGCTGCCTGCTTCAACAAGCGCCTGTGTTCTTTCAACCTGCATTAATGTGAGCTCTAGCTGGTTTTTTGCTATTTCAAGCAATTCGTAGTTGAAAAGGATCTGCAGGTAAGCTGAAGCGATGTTCAGGGAGATATCATTTTGTATTTTTTCAACGTCTTTGTGACTTGCCATAAGATCAAGCCTGTTTTGCTCAATGGTGTTTCGTATCTGAAATCCGTTGAATAGCGGAACGCTGCTCTTTATCGAATAATTGAATGATTGAACGTTGTCTGTAACAGGCAAATTGGTGACCGGGTCGATTGATCGTCCGTAATTGAGGTTTGGACTTGCTCCGGCATTAAGGCTGGGTATTCTGGAAGCCCTTGATTGTGTATACGCATTCTGGCTCAGCTCTACGGAGAGTTTTTGCTGTTTAATCGCCAGATTGTTCTCCATTGCATATTGAATGCACTGTTCGAGCGACCATTTCTCCTGTCCGTTAACCCATATGCCTGTAAAAAAAATAGCAGCAGCTGGAAGCAGAAGCTTTAAAAATTTTAACTCTTTCATAGGAATCAGGTTGGATTGTTATATTTTTTTTATGGATGTTCCTTCATGTTTTTTACAGGAGAAATGCAGTTAAAATATTCACTGGATTATCCGGTGTATAACTATCAAAAAACTAATTACACAAAAATAGTTTTAAAATTAAACAATTAACCACTCTTTCCGAATTAATAGGGTTAAATTTTGTTAAAAAAAGCCTAATGCAATGTTTATTTAGTTAAACTGCAATAAAAAATTAAATGTATTTGTCCTGTTCGTTCACTATTTTTATTATTGCAGGTAGATGGCGTTTACCAGAAAACATATCCCGGATATCGGAGAAGTTCTTATTGTGAAAAGCAGGAGAGCCAGGAGGCTTACCCTGTCAATAAAACCCGATAACAGCATCAGGGCTACAATTCCATCGTTTTGCAGCTATCGTATTGCAGAATCATTTATCAGGAACAAAAAAAGATGGTTGATCGAAAAGCTTGAGGAAGCATCAGATAACATAAAGATATATTACAGGAATGCCGAAAGAGTCACTGCCGCTCACTCACTAAACCTTAAAAACCATAAAAAGCGTGAAGTAAATGTAAATGTTTCCGAAGGAGTAATAACTGTTTTTTATCCCGACTGGCTCGATGTTTCGAACAATAAGGTGCAGTCGGCTGTGAAAAAAGGTGTTAATACAGCTCTTCGGATTGAAGCTGTGGGGCATCTTCCTCAACGCCTTAGATTCCTTGCTGAAGAACATGGATTTAAATACGGCCGGCTGACTTTGAGAGACAGCAGAACCAGATGGGGAAGCTGTTCTGCTTCCAATAATATAAACCTGAGCATTCACCTGATGAAGCTGCCTTACCGCCTTGTTGATTATGTAATTCTGCATGAACTGGCACATACGGTTCATAAAAACCACGGAAGGGATTTCTGGAATCTTCTGGAGCTTGTTTCCGGTGATGCAAAGGGGATGGCAAAAGAGATGAAAGAATATTCTATTTATAGACCCTGATATTTAAAATGTTCAGTCAGCCTGGGAAAATACTTATAATAGCCGGAATTCTGCTTATTGTTGCAGGGGTTCTTTTATTGGCTCTTTCAGGCAAAAACACATTTTTGGGCAGGCTGCCGGGCGATATATATATTGAAAAAGGGAAATTTCAGGTCTACTTTCCAATAACAACCGGAATACTAATTAGCTTAATTATCAGCGGTCTGGTATATATTATTAAGAGGTTTTTATTGTGACAACCAATATTTGATGGTAAATTAATGAGAAAATCCTGTCTAATACCTATTTTTGCAGATTAAAAAACTTAATTAAGTGATTGATGGAAAAATTATTTAAAAGCCCCATTCTTTTTGCTTTTGTTCGTGTTATTTTTTATTCATTATTTTTAGTCCTTGCAAGCTACATGGTTTATCTGGATTCTATGATACTCAGGGAAACCGGGAAGTTCATGGAGGATTCATTCACCGAATGGACACAGGAAATTATATTGCTGCTTGCTGCAGTAATGTATTTCATTTCGGGACGCATAGACAGGAAAACAACCGGGTTTACAGGGATGATGTCAGGCATGTGTGTTATTGCACTGATTCGTGAATACAATAACTATTTTCATTCATGGTTCAGGGGAGCCTGGCAGATGTGGGTTATAGTAGCCCTTATAATCTTTGGTGTCTATATTTATAAAAACCGCAAGACTTTTACCGCTCCTTTTCGTGAGTTTTTGAAACATCCCAGCTTCGGTGTAAATTTGAGCGCATTTGTGACAATAGTGGTATTCTCGCGACTTTTCGGACGCAAGGTTATATGGGAGAATATTCTGGAGGTTGACGTACTTGTTGATCAGTATCGTTGGGTAAAGAATGCTGCAGAAGAAGGGACCGAACTTATGGGTTATGCACTTCTGTTCATTGCGGCAGTTGAGTACTTTATATATATACTGGCAAAGAAAAAAATACCGGAAGAATACATGAGGACGGAATAAGGTGTTTAGCAAAGCCGGGAGCTCTTAATTCCCTAATGCTTGTGAAAGAATCCCCTGTAAAAGATCAGGACAATTGCAACACCGGTGGTAATGGCAGTGTCTGCTAAATTAAAAACCGGCCTGAAAAAAATAAAGTGTTCTCCCCCAAGGAACGGGAACCACTGAGGGTAGTTACCCCGTATAACGGGAAAATATAACATATCCACAACCCTGCCGTGAAGAAATGGGGCATAACCACCCTGTTCGGGGAATAGTGTGGCTTTCTGGTAATAGCTTTCATTGAATATCATACCGTAAAAGGCGCTGTCAATTATGTTTCCGAGTGCTCCCGCAAATATCAATGACAGTGAAAGCACTAATCCGGCCGGGGCTTTTTTATTCAAAAGATGGATTATATACCACCCTATTCCGGTAACAGCCGCAATCCTGAACAGACTGAGGAAAATTTTGCCATATTCTCCCCCGATCTCCATTCCGAAAGCCATACCAACATTCTCAGTAAAATGGATTATGAACCAGTTGCCCAGGACAGGAATCTCTTCTCCAAGGATCATATTTGTCTTGACCCAGATCTTCAAAGTCTGATCAGCAATAAGTACGATTAATATGAGAAGAAGAGATTTTTGTCCGGTTGAAAGGTTCATGTCTTTCTTATAGTATAGGGATTCGCAGGCAAATGCATCAAGTTTATGCTATTGCTGATTTCCCGCAACCGTGGCGCGGCCGGTTATTATTTTTGTTTCTGTTTAGCGTCTATGCTAAGTGTGGCGTGAGGTACCGCACGCAGACGCTCTTTTGATATAAGCTTGCCTGTTTCACGGCATATGCCGTAAGTCTTATGTTCAATCCTGATCAGTGCTGCCTGCAAATGCTGGATGAACTTTAGCTGCCTTTGTGCAAGATTACCAGCCTCTTCCTTCGACAGGGTTGATGCTCCCTCTTCCAGTACCTTAAAAGTCGGAGAAGTGTCTTGTATGTCATTGCTGTCACCCTGTGTGATAGTGCTTTTCAGCAGATCATAATCTTTTTTAGCTTTTTCAAGTTTCTTGAGGATGATCTCCCTGAACTCCTCCAGCTCATTATCCGAATACCTTGTTTTCTCAGTTTTCTGGTTATCTTCCATCTCTGACAGGTTTTAGTGAAATTTTCACAAAAGTAAGAAAATTTTATGATATGCAATAGTTTAAAAAAAGATGCTAAGACCGCTTTTCGATCTTTATATATGTTTCAACATCATCATCAATCCTGACAAGCTTTGCACTGTTATTGGAAAGTTTGTCAACAAGGTCTATGTTTCCTGCTAAGGTTTGTGAAATTATGTAATTCTTGTGTTTTTCAACAGCTTTGTTTATCGCATCATGTTTTTGGATAGCTATTGATATTTTATCAACCACATCCAGTCCGCTCTCTTTTCTCAGGTTTTGTATCCGGTTTATAAATTCGCGAGCAATTCCTTCATGTCTGAGTTCATCGGTGACAGTAACATCAAGAGCCACAGTCAGTTTGCCATCACCTGCAACCAGCCATCCGGGAATATCTTCAGAAAATATCTCAACATCATCTGTTGTGAGCTTAATGATTTGTCCGTCTGAAATTTTAACTTCAGAAAAGCCGTTAGTCTCCAGTTCATCAATCTCCTGCTGAGAGAAATTTGCCAGGGCACCGGAGATATTCTTCATAAGCGGTCCGTATTTAGGTCCGAGTGCCTTGAAGTTTGGTTTGATTTTCTTTATTACAACATCAGATGTGTCTGAAATGAACTCAATCTCCTTAACATTGATTTCATTGAGGATAAGTTGCTTTACAGCTTCTACTGAAGGCTTAAGGTTGCTGTCCAGAACCGGCAACATTATTTTCTGCAGGGGCTGTCTTACCTTTATTCCGACCTTCCTGCGAAGACTGAGAATAATTGAGCATATGCGCTGAGCAAGATCCATTCTTTCTTCCAGTTTCCGGTCAATAAACTTTTCATTGAATAGGGGGAAACTGACAAGATGAACCGATCCGGATTCATATTTGCCTGAAACTTCATTCAGGTCGCAGAACAGCTTGTCTGAATAAAAAGGCGATATGGGTGATGCAAGCACTGAAATTTTTTCAAGACATTCATACAAAGTCTGGTACGCAGCAAGCTTGTTTTCGTTTTTTTCTCCTCCCCAGTAGCGTTTTCTGTTCAGTCTTACATACCAGTTGCTCAGATGTTCCGTAGTAAAATTTTGTATAAGTCTCCCTGCCCTGGTGGGGTCGTAATTTTCATAAGCTTCTTCAACCTCTTTTATCATTGAATTCAGGAGGGATAAAATCCACCTGTCAATTTCAGGCCTCTTTTCAACCGGAACGGTTTTTTCTCTGTGACTGAATCCGTCAATGTTTGCATAAAGTGCAAAGAAGGAATATGTGTTGTAGAGTGTTCCGAAAAATTTCCTCTTCACCTCATCCACACCGGTTTTATCAAACTTCAGGTTATCCCATGGCTGTGCATTTGTTATCATATACCACCGAAGAGGATCAGCTCCGAAATCTTCTATTACTTCAAACGGGTCCACCGCATTCCCGAGCCTTTTTGACATCTTGTTGCCTACCTTGTCAAGTACCAGTCCGTTTGAAACAATATTTTTGAACGCCACATTGTCAAATAATATGCAGGCTATAACATGGAGAGTGAAAAACCATCCTCGGGTCTGGTCTACTCCCTCAGCAATAAAATCAGCCGGGAAATGGGTTTCAAATTTATCCCTGTTCTCGAAAGGATAGTGAAATTGTGCATATGGCATAGCTCCCGAATCGAACCAGACATCTATAAGGTCTGGTTCTCGGAACATTTTTTTGCCCGAGGGTGAAACCAGAACTATTTCGTCCACATGGGGACGGTGAAGGTCAAATTGTTTAAAATTGCTTTCTGAAAAGTCATCTGTCCTGAATCCTGAGAGCGGATTCTCTTTCATAAATCCGGCATCAACTGCTTTTTCAATCTCATCCTTAAGCTCAGCAACCGATCCGATACACTTTATCTCTTCCCGGTCCTCGCTCACCCATATGGGTAAGGGAGTTCCCCAGAATCTTGAGCGTGAAAGATTCCAGTCCTGCAGGTTTTCAAGCCATTTACCGAAACGACCTGTGCCTGTCGATTCCGGCTTCCAATTGATCGTATTGTTGAGTTCAATCAACTTTTCTTTTGCTGCTGTTGTCCTGATAAACCATGAATCAAGCGGGTAATAAAGTATGGGCTTATCTGTACGCCAGCAATGGGGATATGAGTGCAGGTATTTTTCAACCCTGAAAGCTTTGTTCTCTTTTTTCAGGTGAATGGCTATTTCCGTGTCGGTGGTAGTGTCGTCCCGGGAAAGGCTGTCAGTATATTCATTCTTGACATATTTTCCGGACAGCCACCCTGCCTCCCGGATAAATTTTCCCTTTTTGTCAACAAGTGTCAACGAGCCTATACCGTGTGTTTTCCCTATCCGGTAGTCATCTGCACCAAAACTTGGCGCAATGTGGACTATACCTGTACCCTCTTCAGTTGTTACAAAATGATCTGTTATTACAATGAAAGCTTTGCCGTTGTCAGGTTTTGAAAGAGTCATGAGCTGTTCGTAGCTCAATCCTTCAAGTTCTTTTCCGCTGAACTCTCCAATGATTTTGAAAGGCACCTTTTTATCACCGGGCTTGTAGCCGAAGAAATCGAGGTCCCTGTTGCCATCAGGGAAATATTCATTAATCCTCTCTTTTGCCAGTATAACTGTAATGGGTATGCCTGTATACTGGTTGAATGTTTGCACCTTCACATAAGTGATATGGTCTCCAACAACCAATGCAGTGTTTGAAGGGAGTGTCCATGGTGTGGTTGTCCATGCCAGCATGAAAAGGTCAGTTGATATATCAGCAAAAAGTTTTTCAGATTTTTCATTTTTGTTAACCTTGAACTGTGCCACAACGGTTGTGTCCTTTATATCCCTGTAACAACCTGGTTGGTTCAGTTCGTGGGTGCTTAATCCGGTGCCGGCGGCAGGTGAATACGGTTGAATAGAATACCCCTTGTAGAGATAACCTTTTTCATACAATTTTTTCAGCAGATACCACAGAGTTTCAACATACCGGTTGTCATATGTTATGTAAGGGTTGTCCATATCAAGCCAGTAACCCATTTTCTGGGTCAGATCTTCCCAAACATCTGTATATTTCATTACTTCACGGCGGCATGCACTGTTAAATTCCTCAACTGAAATTGTTTTGCCAATATCTTCCTTTGTTATTCCAAGGCTTTCCTCAACGCTCAGTTCAACTGGCAATCCGTGAGTGTCCCACCCTGCTTTTCTTTCCACATAATAGCCTTTTAGGGTTTTGTAGCGGCAAAAAAGGTCCTTAATGGCGCGCGACATTACGTGGTGTATTCCCGGAATTCCGTTGGCTGAAGGAGGTCCTTCATAAAAAACGAAACTATTGTTTCCTTTTCTTGAAGAAAGGCTTTTCTCAAAGGTATTCTCCCTTTTCCACTTATCCAGGATCTCACGGTTTATTGAAGGCAGATCCAGTTGTTTATATTCCGGAAACTTTTTTGACATTTTCAGTTGTTTTGTTTCTTGACTCTTAAAAATATATATGGTTGTTTTACCTATAAACCGCCCTGGCAGCAGGCAAGCCATTACCATCAGGATACAAAAAGTTTACAAAGATAGATTTATGTTTGTAAAAAAACAATTGCCTGTTTGCCAAAACAAAGGCAACAGTGGATGAGGCTCCTCTGGTTCCGGTCTGCATGGTGGAAGTAAACGACTGTACTACTTGCCAAGCTGCTGCTTCACAATTTTTGTAATATACTTCCCAATAACATCAAACTCAATGTTTACAACAGTACCGGGTTTTATCTGGTGGAAGTTTGTCACTTCATAAGTAAAGGGTATTACAGCCACTTCAAAGGATCTTTCTTTTGAATTAACAACGGTCATACTTACACCGTTAATGGAAACGGATCCTTTTTCCACAGTTATAAAGTCGTCCGAGGAAGGTTCGTAATCAAAAGTGAAGTACCAGCTGCCTTCAGCTTCCCTTACTCCGCTGCAGGTTGCGGTTTGGTCAACATGCCCCTGGACAAGGTGTCCATCCAGCAGACTGTCCATCCGGAGACTGCGTTCGAGATTTACTTTATCACCCGGCTTAAGGAGACCAAGGTTCGATTTATCCAGGGTTTCTTTAATTGCGGTTACTGTAAATGTTTTACCGGTGGTTTTTACCACTGTAAGGCATACACCGTTATGTGAGACACTCTGGTCTATCTTCAGCTCATTCGCAAACGAGCATTCCATGGTTATATGAAGATTCCCCTTTTCCTTTTTCAGATCAACAACAGGGGCCGCTTCCTCTACAATTCCTGAAAACATATTCTTTAACGATTTAAAATTTCCGATGGCTAAAATAATCAATATTTTAATTACCGGCAAACTGCAAAATACCGGTTGAGACTTTATATTTTATGGGATCCTGGGAAGCAATCCATGAAATTGGAACACATTTTTTAAAGGAAAGCTTATTAATACCGGCGAATCCGGAAAAAAAATTCTCAGAAACCGGGTTTTGTTTTTTAGTCTCTGTTTTTTAATTTAATTTTCTCCTTTGAATTAATACGTTTTAACATGATACTTGTAACAGGCGGCACAGGATTCCTCGGCTCACACCTCCTTTTCAGCCTTGCCGGGGGGAATAAAAAGATAAGGGCCCTGCAAAGAAACAGATCTTCTATTGATAGCGTCAGGAAAGTTTTCAGTTATTATACCGATAATGTTGAAGAATTTTTCAGCAGAATAAGCTGGGTTGAAGGTGACATGCTGGATCCCTTCTCTCTTGAGGATGCGCTTGATGGAGTAAGCCGGGTATATCATGCTGCCTCCGCAGTATCATTCGACCCCTCGGACAGACTATCGGTTATAAATAACAACATTGAAGGAACCTCCAATCTGGTTTATGCCTGTTTGAAAAATGGTGTTGAAAAGTTATGTTACGTCAGTTCTGTTGCTGCTATAGGAAAAGGAAATGAAGGGGAGCTGACAACGGAAAAAGATATATGGAAATATTCCAAAAGAAAGAGCGCCTATTCTACAGGTAAATTCCATTCAGAGATGGAAGTCTGGAGGGGTATTAACGAGGGACTGAATGCAGTGATAGTCAATCCCTCTGTTATACTTGGACCGGGTAACTGGACAAGCGGAAGCCCTTCGTTTTTTTACCGGGTATACCGGGGGATGAAATACTATACAAAAGGTGTAACCGGTTTTGTTGATGTAAGGGATGTTTGCAGCTGCATGAGAGGACTTATGGAAAGTCCTGTTACAGGGGAACGTTTTATTCTCAATTCCGAAAATTTGTTATACAAGGAGTTGTTCGATCTGATCGCCGGTGCTCTCGGAAAGCCCGGGCCAAATGTGTATGCATCCGATAAAATGCTTGAAATGGGATGGAGGCTTGAATGGCTGAGAAGCAAATTGTTCTTTTCCAAACCCGTTTTCACAAAAGAGATGGCAAGGGCGGGCAGGAGCAGGACCTTCTATTCAAATGAAAAAATAAGGGAAACACTGCCTTTTGCATTCAGGCCGGTCAGGGAAACGGTTGAATGGACAGCCCGGATTTTCCTTGAGGAGACTGGCCGGAAGAACGGTTTATGATAAAGCTAAAGAAGCAAAAGCAGCGACACGGCCATAACTGCCATCCCGCCCACAAGACCGTATACCGAAAGATGGTGTTCCCCGTACTCCCTTGCTGCAGGGAGAAGCTCGTCAAATGATATGAAGACCATAATGCCGGCAACTGAAGCATAAGTTATTCCGAACACCACATCGTTCATAAACGGTCCCAGAATGAGAAATCCGGTAATTGCTCCCACAGGTTCCGCCAGTCCGGAAAGAAAAGAATAGACAAAAGCTTTGCGCCTGCTCCCTGTTGCATAATAGATAGGTACGGAAATCGCTATACCTTCAGGGATATTGTGTATTGCAATTGCAATTGCAATAGGGATGCCAATTGAGAGATCTGACAATGCAGCAAAAAAAACGGCCATGCCCTCGGGAAAATTGTGTATTGCAATTGCAACGGCAGTGAATACTCCTAACCGCTTGAGCTTGATTTTCTTCCTTAGCTCTATGTCATTGCTGCCAAGGTCCTCTACCTTCCTTATTTCGTGAGGGTTTTCTGCTGAAGGAACCAGTCTGTCAATAATTCCAATAAAGAATATCCCTCCAAAAAATGACAGCACATTTATCCAGTTTCCCTTACCTTTTCCCAGTTCGGCCACAAGCTTTTCCTGGGCGGAGAAAAAGATCTCTACCATGGATATATAGATCATTACGCCGGCAGAAAAACCAAGAGCGATTGCAAGGAATCTGGTATTGGTGGTTTTGGCGAAAAATGCAATAGCACTTCCTATCCCGGTTGCCAGTCCGGCAAACAAGGTGATCAGCAGGGCGGTAATGACCTCGGTTGTGAACATTTATCCGGTTTTTTCAAAAATACAAATATGTAAATTTAAAATCCCATTTGAAAGCCAAATGTAAATGTATTGTTCCAGCCGTGAAAAATTTCTGGTGTGAACATATCAAGGTACTCCTGAGCTGTTAAACCGTCAACGTCGTAACCCCTGATGTTTTTCTGGTGAAATTCTGCAAACAGGCTTATGTTATTGTAAAATATGTACCTGGAACTGAAAGAGAGTGTGTTGTTCCTCCAGACTACATCTTTCATGAAAGGATCCCTGTCAACCGGCCCCTCACCGTACAGATAAGGCGTCACATTACCTTTTTCTGCAAGCAGGTAAGAAACAGAGAGGTTCAGTTTTTTCAGCAGTTTTGCATCTAATGAGAAATAAAGTTCACGGGAGTTGTCAGTCAGATAATGCCCCAGGTTGAAACGGTTTGTCTCAAAAGTGGTTGAGGGAGTCCGGTGCTGGTATGTTTTTGGGTAAGTAAAGGTGTATTCTGCAGTTAGCGCGACGTCTTTTACCGGCCAGTTACTCAGCCTGAATCCTGCTTTAGTCCCTGTAAAATTGGTTCGTTCACTGTCACCTATACGTGTAACTGAAAACTCATCGACAAACCATGTGCCATAAAGATGCAGGTGTTTTATATTGCGGCTGCTAACATTTATAAACATTGCGGAGTTATGGTTGTGCCCTGTTCCCTGGCTTTGAGTGTGCACAATTGACTTAAAAAAAGAGAAAGGAATCAGATAGCCGGGATATACATCCATGTCGCTGTATATTATTGAATTTCCAATTGAAAAATCCAGACGCTCGAACGGAGTGAAAGTGAACATATTCACGGAAATATACTTGGGCGTGTAGATTATTCTTTCGGGAGCACCATCGTAAGGTGTGTAGCTGCGGATACTGTCAACTTCCTTAGATACAAGCCATCCATGGTGATAATTGAAATTGAGCCACGGGGCGGGATTCATGTGCAGTTTAACCATTGGGTATGAAGGAGTGCGTCCAGATAAAATGCTGGCACCGTGGTAATTATCTCCCATCATTACATGGTCTTTTTCGAAGCTGAGGCTTCCCCATGACCACGACCAGGATATACCCGCCCTCATTTCACTGAATTCGCCACCTTTGCCGCCACCGGTTAGTCCTTTGTAAGCTCCTCCCTGCGACTGGCTTAGGTATGAGGGTCTTGCCAGCCTGCCTCCCTTTTGCTGATTGTCACGCAGACTTGCCCAAACAGACCAGTTGTCCCCAATATAGGAGTGAGCAGAAAGACCTCCCCAGGTATGTCTTATATTACCGTTTTCATTTGTGTAATAATGTATTCCGTAAACCGGCTTCAGGCTGAACCTGAAGAGAGAATCCCTGTAGTTCATAACCGGGGGCAAAATACTCCATATGAATGTTGAATCCCTTTTAATGAGTGCAAGCCTGCTTTTTATTCCATTCTGCAGCTCAGGGGCAAAATCGGTAAGGTACATTTCAACTTCATGGAGCTGCCTTTGGGTGAGTTTCTCTTTTTTGGAGTAAGCCTCTTCGAGTTTTTCAGCAATGAAAGTACGGGAGTAGGGCTTTACTGCTGAGGAAAGAGTTATTACATGATCACTTGCCAGTTCATCCAGGAAATCGTACAGCGGTCTGTTTGAAATATGTTCCGGCACTGCCTGTCCGTAAAAGAATGGACAAAATAAAAAGAGTGCAGCAATTATGGTCAGGTATGTTTTCATTTTCAGGGCTCTGTTTCTATATAAAAACAATTATAACGTAAGGTATCAAATAAACCATTAAGGAGATTAAACAGCCGGCCGTTTCACCTGTAAAGCTCCAGGAAACTCCTGGGGATCGTTATAAGTAGTGTATGACCTGTTTGCTCTATGCGCATCATCACTCTCTGCCTGCCCCGGTAGTCAACCAGGTGCCCTGTCATACCGAACAGTGGTCCGGTCACCACCTTAACTTCATTTCCAACCTCAAGCCTTTCCTGTGTGACATCCATTTCAGATTCTGTGTCAATGAGCTTTTTAAGAATATTGATCTGTTCTTCAGGTATTGGAATAGCTTTCCCCTCAAATGTTATAAACCTTACAACACCTTTAGTGCTCAGTACATCCAGGTATTCATCAGAAGTAATGTTGACAAAAATATAGCATCGTAAAAGAGGCTCCTCAACAAGCTTACGCCTGTCGCTCCACTGTTTCATTTTTTTCTGCAGGGGTATCCATGCTTCGATTCCTTTTTCCTGCAATAACCTGAGGGTTTTTTTTTCAAAACGGGATCTCGTTGACACCGCAAACCAGAGAGGATCCTTGTTGGCCAGGGGCATGATGCTATAATTTTAAAAACCGTTTTACTTTACCCTTAATACCGGAGCGATTATCCTCTTCAACATAGTAACCGTGACTCATATATTGATTATAGCCGTAGCCGTAATAGCCGGACACCTTAACATCATTTACAATAATGCTTATATTGCGGAATTCTTTATTATTATACAAGTCATTTATAAGGTCAAGAACCTGTTTACGGGAGAAACCCTGCCGGATTACAAAAAGTGTAAGGTCACAGTAACGGTTGGCAATAATTGCATCAGTTACAAATGCTACAGGCGGAGTGTCAAAAATGATATATTCATACCTTTCTTTAACAATTGAAATGAATTCGTTCATTTTTTCACCCTGAAGCAGTTCGGCAGGATTTGGAGGTACAGGTCCTGAAGTTACAATATCAAGGTATTCATTCCCGGAATTCCTTATAATATCATCTATACCACTGTTGCCAATCAGATAAGTGCTCAGGCCTGCTGTTTTACTTAAACCAAAAATTGAGTTTATCCTTGGTTTCCTGAGATCAAGTCCAACCAGCAATGTTTTTTTCCCGGACAGGGCAATGATTGATGCCAGGTTTACAGCACAGAAGGTTTTTCCCTCACCGGTAACTGTTGATGTAATAGAAATAACATGTTTATCCCCCTTTTTAAGCATGTACTGGAGGTTTGTCCTGAGCGCCCTGAAAGACTCTGCTATTCCTGACTTGGGATTTTCATGCACCGGTATTTCTGTGGGGAAACGGTTGTGTCCAATTGTCCCTGCAACAGGGACGTTTGTTTTGTGCTCAATTTCACTTTTATCAATGATCTTTGTATTGAAGAAGTCGCGTAATATTATTAGCAATACAGGAAGCCCAAATCCTGCAAAAAAAGCAAGAAAATAATTCCTGGATCGCTTGGGGCTGACCATTGTTGCATGCTCTGCACGTGCAGAATCGAGGATACGGTTATCTGATATATTTGCTGCTTTTGCTATGCTGGCCTCGGCTCTCTTTTCCATAAGGTAAGTATAGAGCTCATTGTTCAGATTGAACCTTCTTTCCATTCTCAGCATTTGCCTCTCCCTCAGAGGAAGACGCATAATGTCCTCCTCCACTTCTCCTATCCGTTCTTCCACATCCCTGATAGCAATTTCGTTGGCAGCAAGCATGGATTGAACATTCTCATTAAGGGCTGCTGTTGCATTTTCTATTACCTGCTCTATTTGTTTTATCCTGGGGTTATTCTCCTGTGCATTGAAACCCAGGATGCTCCTTTCCCTGTATAGTTCATTCAGCTGCTCAATCAGTGAGTTCAGAAGCGGATCTGAAATACCTATTGCAGACGGTGCTATAATGTCATTATAAATTGCTTTTTCCGACAGGTAGCTTAGCAGGTAATTGTAGTATTTCTGTTTAATATTTAGTTCAATCTTTTCATTGTGAAAACTTTCCATTTTATTGAAGATAATCTGCCCTTCCTGCCCCAGGTTCATTATCTTATGTTCCAGCCTGAAACTTTCAAGTTCATTTTCCACACTGTTAAGGGAGTCAGTTATATCGACAAGCTGATCATCAATAAAATCTATTGTATTAATTGCTGTCTGGTTTTTTTCCTCAAGATCCATCCTGATAAAAAGCTCCATAAGTTTATTAAGGAAATCTGCTTCCTGTGAGGGCACTTTTCCGGTTGAGGAAAGGAACAGAACAGAACCGGTTGTCGGGTCGTTTACCTCTATATTGAGTTTCCTTCTGTAACGGTTGGCAAGAGAGTTGAGGTTGTTTATGGTGAAATAATACCTCTCATGCCTGTAATCTTCGTTTTCAAGTGTAATATTGAAATTGAACATTTCATGTTCAAACTGTTCACCAAACTCCATAATTTTGTCCACCCCAATGTCGTCATCAATTTCAAGTCTGTATTCATTTTCGGACAGTATTGTAACATATACCGGATACCCTCTTCTTTGGAAACGTGAAGTGTCCGGGTGAACGCTTATATCTGAATTCCTGTACATTTCGGAATTTTTAAACCTTCCAACCGCAACATAGGTAATGTCAAAGTCAAGCTCTTCAATTGCACGCCTGCTGAGTGTAAAAGAGCGAAGGACTTCCATCTGGTTTTGTGTGGTAGTACGGGACTGCACCAGCTCAAAACTTTCAATGAAACCTTCAAGTCCGCCCGGCCGCATCCGTTCGTGGCGGACCATAACGGTAGCCCCGCCAACATTATAGACAGGTTCAGAAAACCTGTTTATGTAGTATGCCACTCCATATGCAAGTAAAATTGATATTACAAACCAGTACCAGTTTCTCAACCCCCTGGAAAGGTACTTTTTTATATCAATGGTCTCTTCCTGGAAAAATTGCTCTTTTTGGTTATCCATATGGGGTTAATTGAAGAAATTGAGTAATAACAAAAACGTGCTGACGGCTGAAAATGCAAGACTTATTGTGGGAATATTAAGATTGAAAGGTCTGCTTATGTTTGGTTCTACAATTATAACATCGTTTGGCTGAAGAAAATAGGCTTCAGAATTAATGATGTCCGAAGATGTCAGGTCCACTTTCATGGTTTTTGTGTTGTTTTCACCCTGCCTCATAACCAGGACATTCGTGCGGTTACCATATTCCGTTATATTGCCTGCCCTGCCGATTGCTTCAAAAATGGTGAGGTGGTCAAGGTAGTTGTTGTATACTCCCGGTCTTGAAACTTCACCCAGAACGGTTACCCTGAAATTGAGAAGTTTCACTTCCACTTTTGCATCCTTGAACAGATCGTCCACCTCCTCCTGAATAACCGCCTTTACCTCTTGAATTGTATATCCTGCCACATGAATTTCCTCCAGCACCGGAAGAGTGATGAACCCTTGATCATTTACGCTGTAACCTTCAATATAAAGACCCGGCTCATTGGTCATTACCCTGTCCCTGTACCTTGTATCCGGCTCGAACATTTCATGAAATGCCATATCAAGCGTAAGAACCCTTACATAAAGGAGGTCTCCCTTACGAATAGTATATTTATGTTTCTGTGGGAAAAATTCGGCAACCTCGTCAATATCCTGCATATATTTAAGCTGTCTGTTGTGTATGCAGGACTGGCCGGTCAACAGAATAAGAAAAAGTAAACCGATAGAGACTCTTTGCATTATTGCGGGATATTATGATGTTTTAACCTGCAAACTTATAAATTTTTTTACTTTAGATTGACCCTAATTATACGGAACAGTTTTTAAGAAGTTGTAAAATGAGAGGAATATTTAATTAATTGATGTCAAAATAGTTGTAAAATAAAGTATTCCAAGGGAAGCGTTTTTTTGTTTTATCGGGACTCTATATATTTGCGGGTAACTTTTCAGGTCGGGGTTCGTATATCTATTTGTCATGAACGATTTTATAACTGAAGAAAAAACGGGGGAAAAGGTCAGGGAGTTGATTTTCAATCAACCAGACTGTAGCATTTCACGGAAGCTGGTAATTCCGGCAACATCTCCGGACGAACTTGACGATTATTCAGACAATACACTAAAATATATTTTCAACCCCGAGATTGTAAATAGCTTTACCGATATAAACGGGATTTTTTCAAAAACAAATTTAAAACTTGAGGAGAAAGGACTTTTTATAGGGTATGCAGAAACCAAGGAGAAGAGAAAGGAGAGGATTCTGAAGATCTTACCTCTGCCTTTTAATTTTGTTTTTTATTCGTTCGATTTTCTTTTCAAGAGGGTTTTCCCAAAACTTCCGCTAACCAGGGATATTTATTATTTTATTACAAGGGGACGCAACAAGGTGCTTTCAAGGGCGGAAATTTTAGGGCGACTGCATATGAGCGGGTTTGAAATTCAAAATGAAGGATATACCGGTAAAAAGTTTTATTTTGTTGCCCGAAAAGTTTCACAGCCGAAACCGGATTCAGGGGAAGCGTCTGCTCCTCTAATAACACTTGAAAGAGTCGGGAAGAACGGGGAAATTATCAGAGTTTACAAAATCAGGACTATGCATCCCTATTCCGAACATTTGCAGGATTATGTATACAAAATGAACAATCTGCAAACAAACGGGAAAATGAACGGCGATTTCAGAATAACTACTATTGGACGTTTTATGCGGCGTGTCTGGATTGATGAAATCCCTATGATCATTAACTGGTTTATGGGCGAGCTGAAGCTGGTAGGGGTACGCCCTCTTAGTTACCAATATTTTTGCCTGTATGACAAAGAGTTGCAAATTAAAAGAACAAGGCACAAGCCGGGGCTTGTGCCTCCCTATTATGCAGACCTGCCCGGTTCCCTTGAAGAAATAATGGAATCTGAATCCAGATACCTTGCCAGCTATGAGAAGAGCCCGATAACAACCGATATAAGGTATTTTTTCAGGGCATCATACAATATTCTCTTCAGGAGGGCCCGCAGCAACTGATATTAACTGTGTTAATCCAGTTCAAATTCATTTCTTATAACATCAACATAATCAAGCTTTTCCCAGGAAAAGAATTCGACTTTTTTGAAGTTCTTCTTTACACCGTTTACGGTTTTGGTATAGGTGTCTTTATTGGTGTAGCCAACTTCAACTTCCCTGGTAAACGGGTCTCTTCCGAAATGGCCGTATGATGCTGTTTCCTGGAAAATCGGATTTTTCAGACCAAACCTTTTTATAATGGCGTAAGGTCTCAGGTCAAATATTTTTCGTATTTTAAGTTCTATTTCAGAATCAGTCATATCAACCTTTGATGTTCCGTAAGTGTTGACAAATATTCCTACCGGTTCTGCTTTGCCTATTGCGTATGCCACCTGGACGAGAATTTCATCTGCTACACCGGCAGCAACAAGGTTCTTTGCAATATGCCTGGTTGCATATGCTGCAGAACGGTCTACTTTTGAAGGGTCTTTTCCTGAAAAAGCGCCCCCGCCGTGCGCACCTTTACCGCCATATGTGTCGACAATTATTTTTCTCCCTGTTAGTCCGGTATCACCATGAGGCCCTCCGACAACAAACTTCCCGGTTGGATTGATTAGCAGCTTGAAATTGTTGTCAAACAGCCTCCTTATATTTTCAGGAAGGGAATCCACTTTTCTGACCCTTGGCAGCAATATTTCGTGCACATCTTTTTCAATGACTCTTCTCATCTGCTCTTCGGTGTCAAAATCATCGTGCTGTGTTGATATAACTATGGTTTCAATACGTTTCGGGATATTGTCCGGTGTATATTCGACAGTTACCTGCGCCTTGGAGTCGGGGCGAAGGTAGGTCATCTCCTTCCCTTCGTGCCTTATGGCTGCCAGCTCCTGCAGCAATACGTGTGAAAGTTCAATGGGTACGGGCATATAATTTTCCATTTCCCTGTTGGCGTAACCAAACATCATCCCCTGATCGCCTGCTCCCTGCTCTTCTTCCTTTTCCCTTACAACTCCCTGGTTAATATCGGGGGATTGCTCATGAATGGCTGAGATTACCCCGCAAGAGTCAGCATCGAATTTATATGCTGAGCGGGTATAACCAATATCCCTGACCACACTCCTGGCAACATTCTGTATGTCGACATATCCGGTTGTGTTGACTTCACCGCAGCAAACAATAAGTCCTGTAGTTACCATTGTTTCACAAGCTACCTTTGATTCAGGGTCAGCTTTGAGGAATTCATCCAGCAGTGCGTCTGAAATCTGATCGGCAATTTTGTCCGGGTGTCCTTCCGACACCGATTCTGAAGTAAATAGGTATCCCATTTTTTTAATTTTATAGTTAAAAAATCGTTTAATAGTACCTGTGGAATATGGTGACTGGGAGAGGCAGCAGAATACGTTTTAGCATTTTTTACTGTGGTTGCAATCAGTCAAATCTTTCCACCAGAATTTTACGGTGCAAACCTATTCATTATTAATAAGTATTCCAAAAGTTTTTGAGGCTTTGTTCAAATATGCTTAATATCATTGGGTTGATTATTTGAAGTCGATTTTGTCATTTTGGCAAAGAGGATTAAACCGGCTCAATTAACAGACCCTGCAGGTTAATCCGGGAAAAGTGTTATCCCGTCAGTTCACGGAAGAGCTCTTCAAGTGTTTTTTCCTGTTTTTGAAGTGACAGAACTGTAAGGTTATTATCTACTGCAAAACGAAATATTTCAGCCCTGATATCTTCCTTTCCCGAACTTTCAATTATCCACCTTTTTTTGTCGATCCATACTGCCTTTGCTGCACCGGGAATAGCAAGAAGCTGAGACTCTTCAACATTATCGCTGAATTCAACCGTAACAGCTACTACCGTATCAGATCTTATTTCACCCGCTTTTCGGTCTGCTACGATTTCACCTTTATTTACAATTATTACTCTCTGGCATATTGCTTCAACTTCTTGCATGATATGAGTTGAAAGCATTACCGTCTTTTCCATCCCCGCTTTTGATATAAGATTTCGTATCTCGATTATCTGGTTAGGGTCAAGTCCTGAAGTCGGTTCATCCAGAATCAGCACTTCCGGATCATGGATCAGTACCTGCGCAAGTCCAACCCTTTGCCTGTAACCTTTTGAAAGGGCGCCTATCTTTTTGTGCTTTTCCGGGGCAAGTCCGGTAACTTCAATAATATCACCCGTTAGCCTTTTAATGTTTTTTTTTCTGAAAAGAGCTGCTACAAAACAAAGGTATTCCTGAACATACATATCCGGATACAAAGGATTGTTTTCAGGCAGGTACCCGACTGTCTGCTTTATTTGCCTTGAATTGCTCCTTACTTCAGTACCGTTTATTAAGACCGTTCCTGATGTCGGGGGGAGGTATCCGGTGATTATCTTCATCATGGTTGTTTTCCCGGCACCGTTGGGTCCAAGGAAACCAAGTATCTCCCCGGTGCTGACAGTGAAAGAAACATCGTCGAGAGCTTTTTGCTTTCCGTATATTTTTGTAACATTTTTTACAACAACCGGCATAATGGCAATAGTATTCTATAAACAAACGAAAATAAGAAAAATATGACAAGCGCCAAAACCAATTTTTTGTTGCTTTTCAGATTTTATTTATTTCAAATTGCTATTTTTGCAGGTGTTAAATTTCAGGCACGCAGCAGAATGATTAATGAGTTATTTCTGCGGTTTCCTGTCAGATAAAATGCAATTAAATATACCGGCTTTTGCCGGATAACTGTTTTATCCGGAAAATAAAAAATCAATTAATGGGTATTAAAGCAAGGACAAGAGTTAAAGAAGCCCTTTCATCAAAGGAATACGGAAAGGAACTGACCTTAAAAGGATGGGTGCGCACACGCAGGGGAAATAAAAAGATAGCTTTTATTTCCCTGAATGACGGATCTACAATTAACAACATACAGATAGTCGCCGATGTTCCTCTTTTTGGCGATGCTCTTTTGAAGAAGATCACCACGGGCTCGTGTATTTCAGTAACAGGTGAATTGAAGGAGAGTATGGGCAAAGGTCAGAATGTAGAGATACTGGCAAAAAAGATTGAACTTTACGGCACAGCCGATCCTTCGAGCTACCCGTTGCAAAAGAAGGGTCATACTCTTGAGTTCCTGAGGGAGATAGCTCATCTGCGTCCAAGGACAAAAACCTTTGGAGCTGTACTCAGGATCCGCCATGCTATGGCTTACGCAATTCACAAGTTTTTCAACGATAAAGGATTTTACTATCTCCACACCCCTGTCATAACAGGTGCCGATGCTGAAGGTGCCGGTGAAATGTTCCGGGTGACAACTCTTGATATTTCAAATCCTCCCATGACAGAAGATAACAAAGTGGATTACAAGCAGGATTTTTTCGGCAGGGAGACCAATCTGACAGTCTCCGGTCAGCTGGAAGCAGAGCTTGGTGCGTTGGCTCTATCGGAAGTATACACATTCGGTCCCACATTTCGCGCAGAGAATTCAAATACGCCGAGGCATCTTGCAGAATTCTGGATGATAGAACCGGAGATGGCATTCTGCGATATTGAAGATAATATGGATCTTGCAGAGGAGTTTTTGAAATACCTGCTTGTCCGTCTTCTTGATCAATGCGGTGAGGATATAGAATTCCTTGCAGGGATGTACGACGAGGAGCTTACGAACCGTATAAGGCATGTTGCTGAAAATGAATTCATCAGAATAAGCTATGGCGAGGCTGTAGATATTCTTTCCGGATCCGGACAAAAGTTTGAATTTCCGAATCACTGGGGTGCTGATCTGCAGTCCGAGCATGAAAGATTTCTTGTTGAGAAGCACTTCAAAAAACCTGTTATAATAACCGGATATCCAAAAGAGATAAAAGCTTTTTATATGAAACAGAACGATGACGGCATAACAGTGAGGGCAATGGATGTGCTTTTCCCAAGGATAGGAGAAATAATTGGTGGTTCCCAGAGGGAAGAGGATATGGATAAACTGGAGAAGAGGATTAAGGAAATGAATATTCCAAGAGATGAATTGTGGTGGTATCTTGACACACGCCGTTTTGGAACCGCTCCCCACAGTGGTTTTGGGTTGGGATTCGAGAGGCTTATGCTTTTTGTTACAGGAATGAGCAATATACGTGATGTCATACCTTTTCCAAGGACTCCGAATAATGCAGAGTTCTGATTCTCCTTTTCCGGTTTTTTTTCATCAAAGAATTTACAGGAATATTGAAATCTCTTTTGCAGCATTTCTTATTTGAAAATTTTGTAAATTGCCGTCAGGACAGAGCGCTGAAAAGATATGTTAAAGCAAAGATTACAGCAGAAGCTTCTTCAAAAACTTTCACCACAGCAAATTCAGATGATAAAGCTGCTGGAAGTCCCGACAATGCAGCTTGAGCAACGGATAAAGAAGGAGCTGGAGGAGAATCCCGCTTTGGAAGAAGGTGAAGAACATACTCCCGAAGAAAATGCAGATGAGGTGGATACCGGAGAAGATAGTGCAGGGGAGGACCAGGACGAATTTTCTTTTGAAGACTACATTGAAGATGATGAGACCCCTGCTTACCGTCTAAACATAAGCAATTACTCCAAAGACGATAAAAGGGAAGAGATACCTCTCGGTACCGAATCGACTTTCAGGTCTCATCTTGAGAGTCAGCTCGGATTGTGCTCACTTGATGAGCGCAGTCAGATGCTGGCAAGGCAAATACTCGGCAACCTCGATGAGGACGGCTACCTGCGGCGCCGACTTGATGCAATTGCAGATGACCTTGTTTTTTCACAAAATATTAAAACAGATGAAGCGGAGCTTTATGAAGTGCTCAGGGTTATACAAGACTTTGATCCTCCGGGTGTGGGGGCACGCGACTTGCAGGAATGTCTTTTACTTCAGATAAGCCGCAAGGATCAAAGCGCAGATTCCGTTGAGCTGGGGCACACAATAATAAAAGGTTATTTCAAAGAATTTATCAAGAAGCATTATGATAAGATTATAAAAAGACTTGATATATCTGAACATGAGCTGAAAGGAGCAATAAACGAGATTCTTAAGCTCAATCCCAAACCCGGCAGTCTTTACAGCGATTCTGTTACAAATCCTTCATACCAGATTGTGCCCGATTTTATTCTTGACTATGTTGACGGTGAATTCATCCTGAATCTAAATATCCGCAATACCCCTGATCTGAAACTTAACAGGACTTACTGTGAAATGCTTGAAAATATAAACGGGAAGAAAGACGGCAAATCAAAAAAAGACAAAGAAACCATCACTTTTGTCAAGCAAAAACTCGATTCTGCAAAATGGTTTATTGATGCCATAATTCAAAGGCAGAACACTCTTATGGTTACCATGAACGCAATTCTCGAATACCAGAAGGTTTTTTTTGCCGACGGTGACGAGACGAAGCTAAAGCCCATGATACTTAAAGATATTGCAGAAAAAACGGGACTTGACATATCGACTGTAAGCAGGGTTGCAAACAGCAAGTATATCCAGACGCATTTCGGGATATACCCGCTGAAATATTTTTTCTCTGAAGGTTTGCAGAATGAAGCCGGAGAAGAAGTTTCAACAAGGGAGATCAAATCTATTCTGAAAGAGTGTATCGAGAATGAAGATAAAAGGAAACCTGTTACTGATGAAAAGCTGGCGGCAATTCTTAAAGAAAAAGGCTACAGTATTGCAAGGCGCACGGTTGCCAAGTACCGCGAACAACTTAATATACCGGTTGCCAGATTGAGGAAAGTTCTGTAAAAATTTCGTCTAGTTAAGTATGCAAAAAAAGACGGCAAAAGTTTTATCTATTATTTTTCATCCGCTGTTAATGACCTCGTTCGGCATATTGCTGATTTATCTTTCGGGCGTAAACATCGGGAGTTTAACATTTGAACAGAAAAGAGCCATATTTTTGATCGTATTTTCAGGGACTTTTTTACTTCCCTTGTGTTTAATACCACTTTTATTGTTGTTCCGGATGGTATCGAGTGTTCATATGAACACCCTCAAGGAAAGGGTGCTTCCGCTTTTTTTTACTCTGATTGTCTACTTGTTCACTTTTCGCCTTATGTCCGGGTTCTTGCCCGGAGCTCTGTATTTATTTATGACAGGTGTTATTATATCTGTTGGATTGGTCTTTGCGGTATCTTTTTTTTGGAAAATCAGTGCCCATATGGTTGGAGTGGGAGGTTTGGCAGGACTGCTGATTTCTCTCTCATTCTTCTTTTCTGTCAACCTTGCCGCCTATATCATGCTGGTTTTAATTGCTGCCGGCCTGCTTGGCTTTTCAAGAATTGAGCTGAAGGCACACAGCCCATCACAGGTTTATACAGGATTTCTTTCCGGGACAGCAGTCATGATAATGGTCTTCTATCTCTCGTGATTTTTAAGCTTTTCTATCAATCCTGCCAGCAACCCGGGATTATACCCCGGAGCGGGGAATGAATATTCTTCCGATAACTCAAGTGCCCTTAAAAGATCAAAATTACCTTGTTTTTCACTGTAATACCAGCCTTTTTGTTTAAGTCTCCCGGCCAGGTACTCCTGTTCGGGCTGGCCGGGAGTGGGTATGAATATTGCCCGCTTCCCGAGTGTTGCCATGTCGGCGACTGAACTGTAGCCGCTTCTGCATATTACTGTTTCGGATCTGTTGATGGCATGCAAAAGTTCACCGGTCTTCATATAGGGGATTTTTTTGAGGTTTCCTGACTGAGTGGGGGAAACCTTGTTCTTTGCAGGGAGGCCGCTAACCATAAGTGACGGAAATTCTGCCGGCGAAAGCTGTTTTGTTAGTATATCCTCAAAAATCGACCTCTGTGGCTCAGGACCCGAGATTATTGCTATCACCCTCCATACTTTTTTTTCAGTATGAGAAGGGATATTTTTAAATATTGAAAAATGGCTGAGCCAACCTGTATGAAAGTATTTTTCCTTTTTCAGGGCAGGCTGTGATATTAATCCGGAAAGACTGTATTTCCCCGGAATGTCAGGAATCCAGCATTCGTCAAAAAAATTGCAGGCTTTATTTAAAGCATAAGAGATGGCTGACCGGAAAACTTTAAGTTTTCCGGGGATGAAGACAAATAGCTGATGGGTGATAATTATGCTAAATGCTCTTTTGTTGAAAACCCCGTAGCGGTTATCTGATATGATTATATCAGGCTTTAACGTCTTAACTAATCTGCGGGCAAGAAAAAATTCCCTTACAGAGTGAAACAGAAATCCGGGGATCCTTTTTATAGCGCCTTTCATGAAATTACTATCCGGGTAGGTAATTTTCATTCCGGGCAAATTGTAACATTTTAAGTCAGGAAAGGCATCTTTGATTACAAGGCGTGCATTACCTCCGGCAGCCGTTATAACTTCGAAATCCTTTTTCAGAAGAGATATCAGCGGAATCATGCGGGTTGCATGTCCCAGTCCCCAGTCAAGCGGACAAACCAGTATTTTTTTCCGTACAGCCGACAATTATTTGCATATTTCGGTTAATCAAATAGAAAACCGGTATCAAATTTCTTATGCAGATATGCTTACCGGGATCCCGTAGCTTTCTACTTTTTCAGCTATTGCCTTCAGCTTTTCAGGGGATACTTTTTTCAATCCTCTCACCGGAGTGTCACGTGCAATAGTGTATATCATAACCTCACGGGGATTCAATTTCCTGACAAGGGGCAACCAGGCGTTTAACTCAGTTTCAGTTGTGTTGTCAACATTCTTGCCTTTGTATGACCCCTTGATGAATAATGTTTGCAGAATAAAATCGCCTTTAAAAAGCAGCAGTTTTTTCACTGCTTCATCAAGACTGAATTCCGGTGGAGGCTGGTTTAAAAATCTGATGGTGCTTTCAATCCCTGAATCGAGCTTGAGAATGTTCTGGTCAACCTTTTTAAGAGCCCTGAATACATCATCCCTTTGAATCATACTTGCATTTGACAGCACCGCAATTCGGGCCTCAGGAAAAAAATCATTCCTGAGTGAAACCGTATCTTCGGTTATGCCGGCAAATTCAGGATGAATTGTAGGCTCCCCGTTACCTGCAAATGTTATTACATCAGGACGGCTTCCTTCACTCTTCATATTCTTGAGCATCTGCCTCAGGTCTTCCTGCACCTTCTTTCTTGATGGGTAAAGATTTACGTTATATGGTCGGGGAGAAGTCCATCCACATTCGCAGTAAATACAGTTGAAACTGCACCACTTGGAGTTGGTAGGCAAAAGGTTTATCCCAAGTGAAGTGCCAAGTCTTCTGCTTTTGACCGGACCGAATACTATTTTATCGAAGAGAAAAGTAGCCATATTATAGACAAAAAATGCAAATGTAAATAAAATTTTTTCATCAAAAATTATACACTGGCAGAAGAAAATAATTATTGGAAAGCAAAGCGGTTCAATTGAGCAAGGCAGATTTCCTTCTGCAGTTAACTGATCGGATGATAATTGTCATTGTGTGGACAGATTTTCGCCTTAATTTTGTATCAATAAAATATTTAATAATTGATAACCTCAAGTGGTATGACAGCAAAAAATCCTTCCGGCCCATTTGCCTGGAAAGAAGAATACAGCGTAAACCTTGATCTGATCGATATACACCATAAGAAGTTCATTGATATTCTCAATAATCTTCACAACGCAATATCCACGAAACCCTGCAGGGAGGATATATCCGATATATTTTTCTCTCTCGTCTATTATGCAGAAAACCATCTGGTAAATGAGGAAATATACCTGAAGGAACGTGGTTATCCCGATTTCGCCCGTCATAAAGAGAATCACAACAATTTTATTGAAAGGGTAATCAAATTCCAGGAAGATTTCAGGAAAGGCAAGGAGAATGTTTGTGATGATATGTATGAATTTCTGAAAAACTGGTTCGAAAACCATATACTGAAATACGACAGGGAGGCTGTATTATTCCTCAGGCAAAAAGAGTCCTGATTTTTTGTTGTTTCAGCAGGTAATATCATCCTGCTATTTACCTTAATCCGGAGTTTCACTTTAAGGCATATTCTGGTATTCCAGCTTTATATTGTATACATCTGCATGTTTAACCCATATTGAATCAGGGTTGCTGTGATTAAGGATTTTGCCTCTCAGCCTTGTTACGTTTGTGTCGGTAAGCTCTTTAGTAATAGAATAATTCCTGAGCCTGCCATCTTTGGTTATCCTTTCTTCGTCAAAATAATCCCTGTAACCTTCTTCAGTACCGTCATCATACCAGAACCAAAGTGTAATACGTGGATTTTCAGAAAAATCCTGTGGCTGCATTCTAATCTGGGCTGAAAAAGTATAAATACCGGGTCCTTCAACGGCCACATCCACATCTATCAATTCGTTTGCCCCGTCATCAGGGAAACTCCAATTACTTTTCCTGTCCCAGATATTTTCAGTTTCAAATGCTTCCGGGTCTTCTCTGGTAATTGCAGACAACTCTGATTGCCGTCTGTTGAGTTTTTCAACCACCTGTTCGTACATCCGTTCAAAATTAGCAGGATCAAATGCGTAATAATTCATAGATTTTTCGAATTGAATCCTGTCGACTCCGTGCTTGCTGAAAATTTCCGAATAATAATCAATACTGTCACTTTTATCTAATATATCGTTGTGATGAGATATCACTCCGTCAAAATAGTGCAGGTCGGTAAGCAAATTAACAAGATCATCCGGGGGAATAATATCCTTTCCCGGAGGGCCCAGCGGATTTGTACTGCATGCAGCAACAACTATTAATATTAAGGAAAAAATAACAAGCAAACGACTCATAATTAAAGATGGTTACCTACTTCTTTATCGGGTTAAAACGCATTCCCAGCATAATTTCGTGTGTGCCCGAGTTATGAGTTCTGATACCGGAGAAGCTTATGTCGTATGAGTAGCCAAAATAGAATCTTTCATCATGTATATATCCAATTAGAACTGATGCGGCGTCCCGGCTTCTGAAAGCTGCACCCATCCATAACATCTCCCTGTAATATGCTCTTACGCTGAGGTCAGCCTGAACCGGGACAGGCATGATACCTTTAATAATGATAGATGGTTCAATAATGAAATCGCTGTTGATTGCATATGTGTAACCGCCCGTAAGGTAAAAATGGGTTTTTAATTTGTTCAGACCGGTACTGTTCTCATAATAGTTCAGCTTATTATTGAATAACTGGTGGGCTGAAAATCCTGCATAAAAATTGGATGCATAAAGGTACAGGCCTACTGAAGCATCCGGCACAAAGGTAGAGGCAACAGATTCAAGGGAAGGGATATTATCCGGTTCATGAAATGTAATCCTTGTACCATCTATCTTGCTTTGAACAATACCTGCGGAAGCACCCATTGATAGTCGCATATTATCATTTAAAACTATATTGTATGCGTAAGTTCCGTACAAACCGTTCCTGCTTGTGGGGCCTGCAACATCTGTATAAACGTGGCCTCCGAAACCCATATCTTTTGATGTATGAGGCCCATATACACTCAGGCTGTTTGTCTGGGGTGCATCTGTAATGCCTACCCACTGAAGGCGGCTGTTGAGGCGCACCTGGTAATAGCTGTGTGTTCCTGCTATTGCGGGATTTATCACATAGTCATTGAACATATACTGTGTGAAATGAGGTACTTGCTGTCCTTTCACCACGCTTACACTTACCAGAAGAGAGATGAATGTCAAATACAGCATATTTCTCATCCGGGCAAACCCCGTCTTACAATGGTTTCCTCTTTTGCTGCTGCCTGCCGGCGATTTTATATTAAGAAAATTGCGCATTTCCGTTTTTTTAATTCGTTATTATCTGACAATTGTAACGGGGCCCGTAAGTGGTTTTGCCACTGCACCTTTATTCACGGTAATTACATAATAATATGTCCCTACCGGGAGTTCCCTGCCGTTGAAGGTGCCGTCCCACCTTTTGTCATCAGTGTATCCCCTGGAATAAAAAACTCTCTGCCCGTAGCGGTTATAGACCTCAACCTCTATTTCCGGATATTCATCAGCATTTTCAATTACCCAAACATCGTTTGTGCCATCATTATTTGGTGTAAAGCCCGTAACAGGTTTTAGAGTATTAAGTATGTCTATGAATACTGAATCGGTTTCGGCACATCCCTCTGCTGTTATTCCTGTAACATAATACAATATTGGTTCGGGTGGAGTAGCCTCTGTTTCCTGTTCGTCAATCACACTCAAGCCGGTTGAAGGAGCCCAGCTGTATGATTCAAATACACCTCCTGTTGCAGTAAGTGTTACAGTTGAACCCGGATAAATGGTAGTATCGTTTCCTGCCGAGATTCCCTGCAACGGATGAACATCAACAACTACAGAATACTCATCATAACAACCGTTCACTTCTGTTGCTCTGACAGTGTAAGTGGTTTCATCCAACGGTGTGACAACAGGGTCAGGAATCGCTTCAATATTTTCACCTGAAGAAGAAGTCCACAACCACTCTGAAACCGGACTCCCGGAGGTCACTTCAGTGTTAAGCAGAGTGCTTTCCCCGGTGCAAACCGGAGTTTCAGCATCAATGGTGACTTCTATAAAGTTTTCGTGACTGATAGTTGCAAAATATTCATATTCACAACCGATATCGTCAGTTATTGTAAGAAGGTAATCGCCTGCACCAACTCCTGTAAGGTCGCGGGTTGTTTCACCGTTAGACCATATAAATGTGTAATTACCAGAACCTCCTGATACTTCAATAATAAGTTCACCGTCTTCAGTGAATTTATTGCAGCTTGCATTTGTTACTGATACAGTTTCCACTGAGATAGGATCGGTTTCATTTATAAGTTCGATAGTGCTCCCTGATACCGAGCAATTATTCTGGTCTTTTACTTCAATGTTATATGTTCCGGCAGCAAGTTCTGTAAAATTGCCACCGTTGTCTTCAAACGAAGTGCCACCGTTAATTGAATAGAGTAATGTGCCGGTACCTCCCGATGCTTCAATGGTTATTGTCCCCGTATGTATTCCCGTTCCGGGGCAACCGGTGTCATTTTCCCGGCTTTCAGCTGTAATTACAATCTGGCCGGGTTCTTCAATACTTATAATGTCGCCTGACTGGGCACATCCTCCGGAATCCATTACTTTAATCTCATATGTACCCGCTGCCAGTCCGGTAAAATTATTCTCCTCATGGTATGTATCACCATTGTCAACAGAATACTCGTATGGTTCGCCGCCGCCATCCACATTTATTGTAATTGTACCGTCGTCACTGCCGAAGCAGGTAAGATCGGTTTTTTCCGTTTCTATCTGCAATGGGTCAGGCTCATCAACAGTAACCAGTGTTTCTGCAATGCAAAGATTTTCGTCTCTTACCGTAACCAGGTATTCACCGGCAGGCAGGGATGCGAAAACAGTGGATGTTCCGTATTCACCTTCGTCCAGGGCGTATTCAAGTGAACCGGTGCCCCCCGAAGCAATTATTTCTATTTCACCCGTTTCATCACCGTAACATGTTGTAATATCACTAACATTAATATCTTCAATAATCAGAGGTTCCGGACCGCCAACCTCCACTTCTTCGGGCTTGACACATCCTTTTGAATCAATAACCTCTATAAGGTGATATCCAGCAGGGAGATCTGAAAAAGTCCTTGATCCTTCATTTGAATCTCCGTTTATAAAATACGAATAAGGGGAGCTTCCCCCGGAAGGCGCTGAAATTTTTATTTCACCGTTATCGTTGTAGCTGCAGTCGCTTACATCGGTTATTTCGGTAACGGTGTAAAGTATCTCAGACGGCTGGTTGATGGTTATGCTGTTGCCATCGTTTGCATAGGCAAGGCAACCGGTCTCCGGGTCCTTTATAAAACCGTAATAGGGAGTATCGCCGGCAAGGTCTTCGAATGTTCCTGACTCCTGGAATTCTCCGGGGATCCACTGTATCTCAGAAATTGAGTAAACCAGTGTTCCCAGACCTCCTTCAGCATCAAGAATAATCTTCCCCGGGTCACCGTAGCAGGTGGTTATAGCAGGTGCACTGAAGCTTACAAATATTGGATCAGGTTCAATAACCTTAGTCTGCGCGGTAGTCTGGCAACCCTGATTATCCGTAACCGTAACCGAATATGTATCTGCTGCCAGGTCTTCAATATTTTGGGTTGTTTCTCCTGTGTCCCAGAGGAAAGAGTAGGGTTCAGTCCCTCCTGACACCTCCAGTGTTATGCTTCCGTCACTCTCTCCGTTACAGGTAATATGGTGAGGTGTTGCCTCGGCAACCAGTTCGTCCGGTTCCTCAACTGTTGCCTCTGCGGTGGTATTGCACCCGCTGTTGTCGGTTAACGTTACGGAATAGGTGCCGGGTTCAAGATTTTCTATATTTTGGGTTGTCTCTCCTGAATCCCAGAGGAAGGAGTAGGGTTCGGTGCCCCCTGAAACATCAAGTGTGATGCTTCCGTCATCTGCTCCGTTACAGGTAATATGGTGAGGTGTTGCCACGGCAACCAGTTCGTCCGGTTCCTCAACTGTTGCCTCTGCGGTGGTATTGCACCCGTTGTTATCGGTTACCGTTACGGAATAGGTTCCGGGTTCAAGATTTTCTATATTTTGGGTTGTCTCTCCCGAATCCCAGAGGAAGGAGTAGGGTTCGGTGCCCCCTGAAACTTCAAGCGTGATACTTCCGTCATTTTCACCGTTACAGGTTATATGGTGAGGCGTTGCTTCAGCAATAAGCTCGTCTGGTTCCTCTATTGTTGCCCCGGCGGTTGTATTGCACCCTTTGTTGTCTGTTACCGTTACGGAATAGGTTCCGGGTTCCAGATTTTCTATATTTTGGGTTGTTTCTCCCGAATCCCAGAGGAAGGAGCAGGGTTCGGTGCCCCCTGAAACATCAAGTGTGATACTTCCGTCATCTGCTCCGTTACAGGTAATATGGTGAGGTGTTGCATCAGCTGTCAGCTCTTCCGGCTCTGAAAGCACAAGTGCCGGATCAAGTATTACTTCACAGCCTTCAGATATTGCATCTCTTATCCTTACATCATATGTTCCCGGTGAAAGGCCTGAAAAATCGGGTGATGTAGCCCAGTTAATCCCCCCGTCTGTTGTGTATTCATAATCACCTGATCCTCCGGTCACCCCACCAATTGTTATAGAGCCATCATCGTAACCGAAGCATGTTATATCTTCCTGGCTAAGTGATGCTTCAATACCTTCATAAACAGTAACGGTAATATCGTCACTTGCACTACAATCCCTGGCATCGGTAACTGTATATGTCAGACTGAATGTCCCGGTGGCTTCCGGGGTAAAAACAGGATCAGCAATGTCGGTACGGTCAAGATAAACTATATCAGGACCCGACCATTCATGTATGTAACCTCCGTTTCCTCCTGCAGGATTGGCGTTTAGCAAGAGATCACTGTTCTCACATACGGCAGCAGGATCAGGGGTGAAATTTATTGTAAGCGGATCGGGCTGACTAACGGTAACAGGTTGAGATAAAGGATCTTCATTGCTGTCAGCATAGTTTACAAAAACAACATGGTAACCAGACATCAGGTTCTCAAATGTGTATGTCTGTTCATTAGATGTTGCACTTCCGCTGAGGCTTCTGGTAGAATTGAAAAACTGGTAAGTATAGGGCGGTGAGCCCCCGCTGATTGTTATTGTTATTTTTCCGTCATCACCTTCATTACATGAAACGGGTTCAGCTGTAACGGAAACTATTTCAAACTGAGCCACAGCGGCTGCAGGAATGAAAATTAAAATAATCAGAACCAGTATTTTCCTGCTTATATAGTTCATTTGCAAAGAATTAATTTGCTTTTAATCAGCACAAAATGCTTAAATGTTTACGTAACAAACCTCAATAGGTTTCATAAAAGCCTTGCTGTTAAAGTAAATTACAAACTTCAACAGCTTGTTATGATAATGGTGCAACTTTAGTAAGAGTGCAAAACCTGTTAAAGTGCGCAGAATGACTTAGTAGGGGGGGAAGAGAGGATTAATAACAGTTATTAAAGTTGTTCATCTTCTGAGAGATAATGTTTCATTACATATCTTGCGGGGTACCACGCGGAAAGGAATCCAATGAAAATAACCGTGAAAAAAACATATATAAAATCCATAAACCTGAGGTCAACCGGATAGGCATCAATAATAAAAGTACCTGTACCGTAAAGTTTTATTATTTCATACTCCATCTGTAAAATGCAGACAATTGCTCCTGTAAAAAGGCCGGTAACGGCTCCTGCAATCGAGATCATCCATCCCTCAATGAGAAAGATCATGTGAACAAGCTTCCTGTCAGCTCCAAGGCTCCTCAGGACTGCCATATCTTTTTTCTTTTCAATTATAAGCATTGTGAGGGAGCCTATAATGTTGAAAGAGGCAATCAGGATAATGAAGGAGAGAATAAGGAATATTGCCCACTTCTCTGTTTGCATAAGTTTATGGAGCCATTCATGCTGCTCGTACCTGTCCATTACCCTGTAATCTTCACCAAACATATCCTGAAGATCATTCCTGATATTTCTTTCCCGGAAACCATCATCTACCTTTATGTGGAGGGATGTTACCTCATTGTTATACTCAAGTATCTGTCTGGCAAAACCAAGAGGCACAAGGATATATTCAGTATCGATTTCCTGTTCCACTGAAAATATACCTGACGGGAAAATTATCTGCCTGTTGAATGCCCTTTCCGGGCTTAATGTTGGAGGTGCTGTACGGCTTGGCATGTATACATTTACCGGTGTTATAAAACTGAGTCCTACTGCCAGAATATTTCCCACTCCCCTCCCCATTACGGTGTAATTATTGTTATGTTCATCGGTCAGAAGATATTCACCCCGTATTATCATGGTATCAACACCGCTTACATTAATGAAGTTATCATCCACCCCTTTCATCCTTACTACATGTTGCCTGTCGTCATAAACAAGAAGTGCATTTTCTTCAAGAATTTCTGAATAATGCTGAACACCCGGATGAGTCCTTATATTTTCCATTATCTTTTCATCCGGCACAAAGGTTTTCCCTTCAACAATTTCTATTTTCAGGTCAGGATCAAATACACTGAAAAGGGATTGTATGAGGTTGTCAAATCCGTTGAAAATTGAAAGTACCACAATAAGTGCCATTGTTCCTAATGCAACACCAGCTACCGAAATGGCTGATATAATATTTATCACATTCTGCGATTTCTTTGCAAAAAGGTACCGTGTGGCTATGTATAATGGAAGTTTCACTCTGCAGCAGTTATTTTACAGTTTTATTCCGGGCCGTTATTATCAGTCCCCTTCCCGAAGAGTTTCTTTTTTTGAGGTCGGCATAGTTCAGTGCAATGCAAAACGGCAATACAATTATATAATAAAAAGGGATAAAAAGGAATAACCACCTGCTTTTATTATATAGCATAACTGGGTATTTCATGGAGAGTTTCCATGCAATGTGGCCGAACCGGCCATATGAGAATTCTGTTTTAATGTCTGAAAAACCTGCTTTTTCCAATTTCTGTCTAATACTGTACGGGGTGTATCCATGCCTTACATGCTCATCAACAAATGGAGTGCCCTTCTTTGCATCAATGGCAGCGTCGTCACCGTAAGGTGTTGATATAAGCAGCGTGCCGCCGTTGACAAGTGACTTGTGAAAGTTTGAGAATACATTGATATCGTTTTTAATGTGTTCCATAACATCAACACAAAGTATTAGATTGTAGCTGCTTTCTTCTGAAAATTCAGTCAAATCGGCTGCTTCAAAATCAACACGGTCACCCCGGCTGGTATGCGTGAAAAAATTTTTACACTCTGAGATCAATCCTTTGTCAAGGTCAACTCCCTTAACCCTGAAATTTTTACTTAAACCGGACAAAAAATAGACATATTGCCCGAATCCTGCTCCGGCATCAAGAATTTTGATATCCCTTTCCTTATTATCTTTTGTTTGCGCCCATCTCCTCAGTTCTTTTCTGATATACCATGACCGGAGCAGAAGCATATCAAGAATTCGGTAAAACAGTATTCTGGTTATTTTGAAGCGGTTGAAAAAGCCGCCTGCTTCTTTTTTCAGGGGGTCATATTTCATTTGCAGTTATTTATTTTAAAACAATCATTATTTCCCCGTACGATGATTATCTTCCGCTTTCATGTTTTAAGCAGGGTATCAATTTTTTCCATATAATCCAGACTGTCGTCAATAAAAAATTTCAGTTCAGGGATTATCCGCAGCTGATTTTTGACCCTCTTTGCAAGCTCATGCCTGACGGCTTTATTTTTTTCATTGACAGCCGTAAATATTTCATCTTTTTTTGCAGGTGGGAAGAGGCTCAGATATACCTTTGCCTGGCTCAGATCAGCGGTTATCCTGACCACTGTAACTGTTATCATTGCTCCATGATAAAGGTTGTTGCCCTGTTTTTGAAAGATATCCCCCAGCTCTTTTTGAATAAGTCTTGAGACCTTGTTTTGCCTGGTAGTTGTCATATTTTTTTCTGTAAGGTTTTTCCTCTGCTTTAAAATGCAAAGATAACAGACTTTTATCATGCACATAAATTTTGCAGAAACAGATTGAAGGCATACAAATAATTGTTCAACCGGAGCATCTGCTCACATAAATATCCGCTTCGCTTCACCGGATTTTTTTTCATCTGATCGTGTCTGATTATTCGCAGATAATATTTAATTGATATTTGCTAATTTTGTAGACTAAAATAAAAAAAAATGGAAACAGTTGTCAGCGGTATACGTTCTACCGGAAATCTTCACCTTGGGAATTATTTCGGAGCCATTTGCAATTTTACAAAAATGCAGCATGAAAACGATTGCTACTTTTTTATTGCAGATTATCATTCACTTACAACCCACCCAACCCCTGCTGACCTGCATGGTAATGTAAGGCGGGTTCTTTCAGAATATCTTGCATGCGGTATAGATCCTGAAACAGCAACAATATATCTGCAAAGTGATGTACAAGAGGTGGCCGAACTGTACCTTTTGCTTAATATGATGGCATATGTGGGAGAACTTGAGAGAACGACAACTTTCAAGGATAAAGTGCGGTTGCAGCCGGAAAATGTTAATGCAGGCCTACTGACTTATCCTGTGCTCATGGCTGCAGATATTATTATTCACAAAGCTACAAAAGTACCCGTTGGAAAAGACCAGGAACCGCACCTTGAGATGACCCGTAAATTTGCCCGGCGTTTCAATAATATGTACGGAGTTGAATTCTTCCCTGAACCGGAGGCATATAATTTCGGGAAAGAACTTGTAAAGATCCCTGGTCTTGACGGAACAGGTAAAATGGGCAAGTCTGAGGGAAATGGTATTTACCTTACAGACAGTGAAAAAGTCATTCGGAAAAAAGTGATGTCAGCTGTTACAGACAGCGGTCCGGTTGAAAACTACCAGAATATGAGCGAACCTGTGAAGAATCTGTTCACAATAATGGAGTTTGTTTCTGACCCCGCCACAGTTAATTATTTCAGGGAAAAGTATAATCTCTGCCAGATAAGGTACGGAGATCTCAAAAAACAGCTTGCAGTGGACTTGAATGCTTTTGTTAAACCGCTGAGGGAGCGCATTATTGAAATTTCCGCCGATGATGAATACCTCAGAAAAGTTGTTCAAACGGGAGCCGGCAAAGCCAGGGAAAAAGCTGCCCGGACTGTTCGTGAAGTCAGGGAAATAATCGGTTTCAAGCCTTTTTAAAATATCCTTTTCAACAGTATGCTGACAATTAGGGTTTTTGTTGTAATTCTTCTTTTTGTCTCCTCTTCCTGGACATATACCGGAGGAGAAGGAGTGGAAAACTCTCTTTTCATCATGATCCTGGGCCTTGTTGGCGGGCTAGCCTTTTTTCTTTTTGGAATAGAAATGCTCAGCAGGGGGTTGCTTAAATGGGCAGGTGACAAGATGAGGGGCATCCTGAGCAATATAACGGAGAATCGTTTTGTCGCAATGGGTGCTGGTGCCTTTGCAACTGTAATGACCCAGAGCAGCGGTACTACCAGCGCAATGCTTGTCAGTTTTGTAAATTCAAAACTTATGAAGTTCAGGCAAACGCTTGCAATGATCCTGGGCACAGGGATAGGCACTACTGTTACGGCTCAGCTCATAGCTTTCAGAATAACCGAGTATTCCCTGCTTATTGTTGCAACAGGTTTTGCCATTTATGCTTTTTCAAAGAACCAGCTTTACAGGAATATAGGTGAATCTTTGCTTGGGATGGGAATACTTTTTTACGGGATGTTCGTTATTTCGGAATCAATGGCACCTGTCAGGACCTATGAGCCCTTCTTAGAGTTTCTGGTAAGGCTTGAAAATCCCCTTGCAGGCATTTTGATAGGGATTTTGTTTACAGTTGTACTTCAAAGCAGTGCTGCGTTTATCGGAATAATTATAATACTGGGTTCGCAGGGATTGCTTAGCCTGGATGCTTCCATCCCGATGATGTTCGGTTCCAATATCGGTACCGCTTTTACAACCGGACTGGCAAGTTTAAAAGCCGACAGGGAGGCGCGTAAAGTTGCACTTGCCACATTTGTTTTCAAGATATTGACAGTGCTGCTTTTCATTTGGTGGATATCTTCGTTCGCCTCTTTTATTGAGATTATTTCACCCCGTCCGGATCATGTTAACGGAACGGGAGCCGAAGCTGTTCCCCGTCAGATAGCCAATGCGCATACAGTATACAATATCGTAGCTGCTTTTGTAATACTACCCTTTACCGGGTTTTTCAGCCGGTTTTTTGACCGCCTGGTTCCACCCGCAGTCTCATATTCCGAACCGGAGTTCAAAGTCAGGCATCTGGATGAAAGTATGCTTAAAACACCAGCTCTGGCATTGAATATTGCAAAACAGGAAGTTATAAGGATGGGAGAGACAGTCAGGGAAATGGTGCGTGATTTTCCTCCCGCCTTTCTTGAGAAGGACAAGTCAGTGCTTCCTGAGATTGCAAAAAAGGAGAGAAAGGTTAACTTTTTAAGAGACCAGGTAAAAGATTACCTTCTGAAAATAACTCATGAAGGCATGTCTAAAGACAGAACAAATGAATCTTTCCAGATGTTCTACACTGTAAAGGAGCTGGAGCAGATTGCAGATGTAATATCCTCAAGATTGTACCGTAAGGCAATTGTATGGATAGAAAACGATTACCAGTTCTCAGAGGAGGGCAGGGAAGAGATACTTGAAATTCATGAAAATGCTATAAAACAGCTTAGCCGTGCCATTGAAGTCTTTTCCAGCGTTAATCTTGAAAAGGCACAGGAGATGGAGGTTAAACACAGAAAATACAGAAATATCTCTTTTGAAATTGAAAAGCAGCATTATGAGCGTCTTGGCAGCTCAGTTGAAAAGTCAATACAAAGTTCGGAAACCCACCTTGAGATAATTACAATGCTGAGGGTAATAACCAGTTATTCAACAAATATTGGCCGCATCCTCCTTAAATGGAGCCCCCCGCCAAAAAACGCCGAAAAAAATTGATAATCTTTCCGTGATGAAGACTGTAAAATGCTGCTGGTCTGCAATTACCTGAAAGGTTGCCAGCTTTTTGCCAGTCCGCCAATACCGGTTTCACGGTAGGCGATCTGCATATCCCTGCCAGTTTCAGCCATTGTTTTTACAACCTGATCAAATGCTATTTTATGTCCTCCATCTGAAAAAATAGCATATACTGCACATTCAAAGGCTTTGCCGGCGGCAATTGCATTCCTTTCAATGCAGGGTATTTGAACATACCCACCAACAGGGTCGCATGTAAGTCCCAGATTATGCTCAATTCCCATTTCAGCTGCATATTCAATCTGAGTGACAGACCCGCCCAGAATTTGAGTAGCTGCAGCTGCAGCCATTGCAGATGCAGTTCCTATCTCTGCCTGGCACCCAGCTTCAGCACCGGAAACAGAAGCATTTGTCTTAACAATATTGCCTATGAGTCCTGCAGTAGCAAGTCCTCTCACAATCCTCTTAACAGGAAGATCGTTTTGTTTCTGTAAAAAATAGAGTACTGAAGGCAGAACCCCCGAAGAGCCGCATGTAGGTGCAGTAACTACGCGTCCGCCTGAAGCATTTTCTTCGGATACGGCCAGTGCATAAGAAAACCTTAATCCGATATTTCTGATAGATTCATTTGAGTTTCCGGATTTTGTGTGGTATATGCCTGCTTTCCTTCCAAGCCTTATCGAACCGGGCAGCACTCTTTCCTTCTCAATGCCTCTTTTAATTGATGCTTTCATTGCTTCCCAGACTTTTTCAAGATACTCCCATATCTCTTTCCCTTCATTTTCTTCAATGTACTCCCACAAAGACCTTCCTTCTTTTTTGCAATATTTTATAATACCGCTCAGGTTATCATGTTTGTATATATTTTTTCTCTTAATCCTTCCGTCTGTGTCTTTAAGGTCTCCGCCCCCGGTACTGTAAACCTCCCAGGAATCAATTTTTTCTCCCCTGCTGTCATAAGCTTCGAAAACCATCCCGTTTGGATGAAGAGGAAGGTTGATTTCAGGCTTCCATCTGATCTCAATTTCATTAGGTTCAAAAACTTTTTTAAGTGCGGCATCAGTGTTGTGACCCCTGCCTGTTGCTGCAAGGCTTCCGTAAAGTGTTACAGCCCATGAGCCGGCATTCTTGTTCCGTTCCATAAATATCTCGCCTGCTAATCCGCATCCTATAGTATGACTTGAAGACGGTCCGTATCCTATTTTGTAAAGTTCCCTTATTGATAACATTTATATGGTTTTTTTGAAATAATTATATTTATTTCTGATGACAATATACAATACTCAAGATCTATATGATATTGTTTCAAACAGCGTTGCAGAATGCAAAAATAGAGACTTTTTACATATATAAAAATGTGCATAAAGCAAAATGCTGCTTATGAGCAAGCTGCAAATTTTATTATTCAATAAACCAAACAGGGGAATGGTTTTTACTGGCAATCCTTTATCTTTGGTGCTTACAAATCAGGGTTATTAAATCAAACGTTTTATATTATCTTGCCACGACGATTCATAAGGTTGTGTGTAATTTTTCCTTATACCGTGTATCATTTTTGAAAAAAAATTTTATTTACATTTGATTCATGGTTTTACCGTCTGAAGATTTTCCGGGAAATTACTGAGATATGCAGAATAAATTTTCGCTTCATGAGGTTAATGACAGGAGTATTGCAGCAGAATTTCTGAATCTCCCTGTTAAATTGTATGAAAATGATCCTGCGTGGATACGGCCGCTAAACAGAGATGTGGAAAAAGTTTTCGACAAAAGGGAAAACAAATCTTTTCGCAATGGCGAATGTATCCGCTGGGTTTTAATGGATGTTTCAGGAGTGACTGTGGGGCGTGTGGCCGCTTTTGTTGATCGCAAGACTGCTTTCAGGAATGAGCAGCCTACAGGAGGAATAGGTTTTTTCGAATGTGTAAATGACAAAAATGCCGCTTTTATTTTATTTGACAGCTGTCGCCTGTGGCTTGCTGAGAGAGGCATGGAGGCCATGGATGGTCCCGTCAATTTCGGTGACAGGGAAAGGTGGTGGGGGCTGCTGGTTGACGGATTCATTGAGCCAAATTACTGCATGCCCTATAATTTCCCATACTATAAGGATCTTTTCGAATCATACGGTTTCAGGAATTACTTCAACCAGTACACATACGGTCGCCCCATTAGTACAGACGGTATAGAGGACAGTATCTGGGAAAAAGCAGAGCGGGTATTGTCAAATCCTGCTTACTCTTTCAGTAACATTGATAAAAAAAACCTTAAAAAAGCAGCCGAAGAGTTCCGTACTGTTTATAATCAGGCATGGGTAAGGCATTCCGGTGTTAAGAAGATAACACGTCTGCATGCCATGTCTATTTTAAAAAGTATTAAGCTCGTAATGGATGAAAAGCTTATCTGGTTTGGTTATTACAGGGACGAACCGATTGCTTTTTTCATAAGCATACCCGAAATGAACCAGATTGTGAAAAAACTGAACGGGAAGTTTGGTTTTGCAGGCAAATTAAAATTTTTTTACTACAAATGGCGTAAAAGGTGCACCAAAGCCTTCGGTGTTGTTTTCGGTGTAGTTCCCGCTCACCAGGGCAAAGGTGTGGAAAGTGCGATTATTAAGGCATTTGCCGACGCTGCTCTCAGATCCGGTTTTCCTTACCGTTATCTTGAAATGAACTGGATAGGCGATTTCAATCCTTCAATGATGAAAGTTGCCGAAAAGATAGGTGCAAAAATAGTCAAAACACATGTGACTTACCGCTACCTTTTCGACAGAAGCAAGGAGTTCAAAAGAGCAAGATTCTTCAGTTGACAAGAATTTGATACCGCCGGAAATTAATGTTTGTAAACAATGGCATTAATATTCATGCCTGCTCCAACAGAGGCAAATATGATGATGTCATTCTCATTTATGCTGTGCTCGGTTAACATATCTTTCATGATCATGTCATAAAGTGTTGGAATTGTTGCCACAGAACTGTTTCCCAGCTTTTGTATGTTCATTGGCATAATCCCGGAAATATCCGGCCTCATTCCGAACATTTTGTAGAATCTCTTAACAATTGCCTCATCCATTTTTTCATTTGCCTGGTGGATAAGTATTTTTTTCACTTTTTCAACCGGGACCCCCGATTTGTCAAGAGCTGTTTTCATTGCTGCAGGAACATGTGAAAGGGAATATTCGTATATTTTACGACCGTGCATTTTTATGTACCTTACAAACGGGTCACTTTCAGGGGCGTTTGATTTCCCGAGGTAGAGATAATAAAGCTCTTCGTTTGAATGTGTAACGGCAGCCGTTGAAAGAATACCCTTCCTTTCGGCCGTTTCTACCCCCTCAATAATAGTGGCGCCTGCACCATCGGAAAAGATCATGGTGTCACGGTCATATTTGTCTGATACACGCGACAGTGTTTCCGCACCAATAACCAGACAACGCTTTGCCATGCCGGAAATGATATATGAGTGTGCCTGAATAACGCCCTGCAACCATCCGGGACATCCGAAAATAATATCATATGCAATGCAGCCGGGGTTCTTTATCCCGATTATGTTTTTCACTCTGGCGGCAAGGCTGGGAACAACGTCGGTCTGAATAGTCCCTTTTATTACATTGCCGAAATTATGGGCAACAATTATCTGATCAATTGTTTCACGGTCTATCCCGGCACTTTCAATTGCCCTTTCTGCTGCAATCGCTGCAATATCTGAAGTGTTCAGATCTTCATTAACCCATCTCCGTTCAGCTATTCCTGTAATATCCCTGAACTGGTTGACGGTTATCTCTCCAGGTCTGTCAACCTTTGTATTATCCTTTTCGAAAAAGGTCTGTTTTGTAAAATCGTTATTCTTTATAATGACAGTCGGTATATAGCTTCCCGAGCCTGTTATTAAAGTACTGATATTGCTCATATGTCAAACGTATTAATTAAAGGTGTTTAAAATCAACAGCAGTTGTTGATAATTTTATTTCAAATAAATGCTATCCAAGTCAACGAACATTTATTTTTGCAAAAATAAACTATTTTTTCAACGAAGGAAACCGTACTTTTCCGTATTCATATTTCTCCATAGCTCTCTTTTATAAAATGCCAGGGTTTAAACAACTATACATTAGCACTGCATTGCTGAAAAGTATCCTTTCAGTTACGGTTTTTCTGATTTTACTGGCAATAGTTATTGCCGGCTATATTCACATGAAAAATCAGAGTTATGATTACTCTGATCCGCTGGAAGCGGTTCCGGAAAGCTCCACTTTTATTTTCAAAATCAATGATTTTCCCGGCACACTCAGATTCCTGAAGGACGAATCAGTATATTTCAGTGGAGATATTAAGGATCAAATGGTCAACAGTATAGCCCGGGTGCTGGATTCAACCGATTCTTTATCATCAGATTATCCTGATCTGGCTGAATGGCTGGATATCAACCCCGTTTATATATCGTTAAATGTTAATGAGGACAACGGTTATAGCTTTGTTTTACATATGTCTTTACCATCCGGGACGCAAACTTCTGATGTAAATGATGCAATTATCCGGTTTGCTGTGGATAGTCAGGAAACAACCTCAAGGATCTACAGGAGTATGGAAATTAAAACAGCTTTTTTAAAAGAGAATGACCGGGAACATATGTTTGAATGGGCAATTACCGAAGGGATACTGATTGCTGCTTTTCCCGGTTCATGTCTGGATATGTCGCTGGATGCCCTGGTTGAAGGTACCGGAATAAAAGGGAGTGACAGTTTCAGAAGACTTGCATCTACTGCGGTGATTGATGCTGATGCCTATCTCTACTTCGATTTTGAAGATTTACCTTTGTTGGTTTCCCGAATTTTCTCTCCGGAATATTGTGAAATAAGCAGATTTTTTGAAAGTTTTACCGGGATGGCCGGGCTGGACATACATTTCAGGGAGGGGACAGTGATGTTAAACGGGTTTAACCTTACAAACGATGATGCAAAGCAATATCTCGACCTTTTTGTCAACTTTCACGGAAGCACAAATAGTATTGAAAGGGTCATTCCTTCCAATACCGGGTTTTTCATTGCGATAGGAATGGATGATCTATTGCGGTTTAATTCAGGTTACCGGGATTTCATCAAAGAATATGGCGGGTATGAGGAATATCTCGAAAAATTAGATCATGCCGGGAATATTGCAGGAAAAGGATTTGTAGATTTTTTTGGAAGTTGTTATGACGGTCAGGCTGCTTTATGGTTCAATCAGTTCAATTCAAACATTGATGAATCAGTTCCTTTTTTTGCAATCAGAATGAATAATGAAAAGGCAGCAATTAAGGAGCTTGAATCGGTTTCTGAAAAACTGCAGGGAGTTGATGCAGATGGAATTCCAGGGGATATTGAGATTTATAAATTTCCTGTTGTCAACACCGGTGAAATGCTTTTTGGCAGGATATTTTCAGGCATCAATACACCCTATATGACTTTCTGGAAAGAATATGCATTATTTGGAGGATCTTCTGAAGGATTGATATACATCATTAAAAACCTTGAAACGGGAAACACCCTGGGGGCTGATCCTTATTATAATCGATACTCTTTGCATCTTACTGAAGGAAGTAATCTGCATTTTTTCTTCAATTTTTCACTTTTGAGCCGAATATTCCCCGGGTGTCTGAATGACCCCTGGAGCCGCCTGTTTGACTATAATACTAAAATGCCGGGGGAATTCAAAGGTGCCGGTATTCAGATCAGTTCTCTAAGAAACATGATATACCAAAATACAGTTTTCTGTTACAGCTTGTTTTCTGAGCCGGCTGAAAATGTGGAATGGCAGATACTGCTGGACACATTGATTGATTTCAAGCCGCAGTTTATTGTGAATCACAATACCGGGATGAATGAAGTATTTGTACAGGACCTGAATAATAATATCTATCTGATAGACGGCACCGGAAATGTTTTGTGGAGGAAACAGCTCTCCGGCCCCGTACTTGGGGAAGTTTGCCAAATCGATTATTACGGCAACGGGATGTTACAGATGCTGTTCAATACTGAAAACAAGGTTTACCTTCTGGACCGGAACGGGAACTATGTTGACCGCTACCCCTTTTCGCTGCCTTCACCTGCAAGCAACGGCTTATCCTTATTCGACTATGAAGGAGATGGTAATTACAGGATTTTTGTACCATGCAGTGACAGTAATGTTTATGTTTTTAACAAACAAGGGCAGAAGGTGAGCGGATGGGGTTTCAGGGGAGCAGAGCATCCGGTTCACACTAATGTTCAACATTTCCGTACAGGGGGAAGGGATTATATTGTTTTTGCAGATTATTATAATGTTTATATACTCGACAGAAGGGGTAACATAAGGGTGAATGTTCCCGAAAGTTTTCCGCTTTCCCGGAATAATAACCCTGTCTTTGAGGAGAGCCCCGGACCGCGTCTTGCAGTTACTGATAATGAGGGCAGGGTAAGGTATATATATTTTGACGGAAGGATGGAAGAAAAGGAGTTGGGCTTTTTCACTGCAGACCATTTTTTTGACTACTATGACATTGACTCAGATGGGCAGAGAGAATTTATATTTGCCGATGGCAGGAGGATGGAAGTTTACAAACAGGATAATACCAAATTGTACAGCCGTGAGTTCGAAGACCCTGTTACCCACAGGCCATCTATGTACCATTTTGCAGCCGGCAATAGGAAAACCGGGATTGTGCTGCAAAACCAAAAAAAGATCTATTTGATAAACAGCGACGGGTCTTTATATCAAGGATTTCCGTTAAAAGGGAGGTCGCTTTTTTCAATCGGCTTCCTTGATAGGGAAAGGAGTTATTTTAATTTAATAACCGGGGGGAATGATAACTTTTTATTCAATTATTACGTACATTAGTATAATATAAATCCGCTCTTTTTCTAATCTGCTTGAGGAAGGCATAATTAATCAGTGACAATACTTTATTCTTTCCTGCAGAGGGTGAGAATTAAATATATATGTTTAAGTTAAATTAATTATGATGAAAAATACTCTCTTTTTTTATTCAAGGCTCCTTTTTTTTACAGGGATCCTGCTTTTTGTTTTTCAATCCTGTGTTAAAGACAATTTTGATTTAGATAAACTGTCTGAACAGGTTGAAATGAAACCTTCTTTTTCTCTGGCCCTGGCAAATGGCAGCCTTACCATAGCTGATCTGATCGAACCGGATGATTCACTCATCTTTTTCGATCCGGACAACAGCATAAGACTTGTTTCAAGAGAGGACTCCATTTTTTCTGTTGAAATGTCCGAATTTGTGGAAATACCGGAGCAGGCAACAACCACTAAAATACTGAATTATGAGCCTGTTTTGATAGATGATATTGATGTAACCTCTTCGATAACTCTTGGAGATATAGTTGAAGATCTGAATGAGCCTGAAAAAAGCATTCTTGAGAGTTATGAAAACAGCAGTGAAGTTTTTCCCGGGATACCACCACAGAATGCAGGGAGCTATTTTTTTGAAGGGTTACCCGATATCGACTGGGTGGAGTTTTCAGAGGGAGAGATGATCATTCAGGTTGTGAACAACTTACCGGTTTTGTTAAGCACTTTTGAGATTACGGTTTATAACGAAACCGACAACTCGGTGGTTGGGAGCTTCAGTTTCTCCTATGTTGACAGCGGGGAAATGGCTTCACAGACAATCGATATGTCGGGTATAATACTGCATGACCAACTTCGCATTGAAATTACCGAGATAAGTTCTCCCGGCAGTTCTGAAGAGGTTTATATAGATTTTTCCGATAATATCCAGATAACAGCAGTAGGTGAAAACATTAAAGTTTTAAGGGGAAGAGCAGTCCTGCCCCATTATGTTGTGGACAGTTCTGAAGAGCTGTATGAACTAGAAGTTGACGGTGATGAAAGAATTACAGTCCTTGAACTGGCAGAAGCGGGGATAGGGTACCATATTGAAGGCGATTTGTTTGACGGGGTTTTTATTGAGCTGGTTTTGCCGGAGACGAAAAGGGACGATACACCTGTAGAGGTGCTTGTTGCACTGGTTGAAGGAGCTCCCTACATTGAGGGAAGTGTTGATCTTGGCGGTACAAGGAGCGATCTTTCAACTGACCCGGATAAACCGTACAACCATTTTGCAGTTGAATACAATTTCTATGTCAACTCTGACGGGAACATGGTTGATTTCGATTTTTCACACGGCGGTTTAGAGTTGGATTACACTATTAATAACATTGAAATCGAATATATTGAAGGTTATTTTGGGATGCACGAGGTAATACTTGAGGAAGATGAGTTTGATCTCGGATCTGATCTCGATTTTCTGGATGATTTTACTGGCGAATTTAAATTTACAGACCCCCGTGTGAGATTAATTTATGAAAATTCCTTTGGAGTGCCCCTGGAACTTGATATTAATATGATGGGAGAATCCGGCGATAGTGAACCGACCCACCTCAATCCGCCTCTGATATCCTTTATTGCCGCAACCGATACAACTGCTGCCTATTCAGGTGAGTTTGAAATAAACCGTGATAATTCCAATATTGTGGATTTTATCGGTGACAGACCTGAATTAATCCATTTCTCAGGCAAGGTTACAGCCAATCCCGGCAATGGCGATCCACCGGATATGTCAAATTTTGCAAGCCGTAACAGCACCATCACAGTCGGTTTGGAAGCAGAATTGCCTCTTGAAGTTCAGATAAGTGATTTCGGACTTTCCGATACCACCGACCTGGAAGTAGATGCCGAAGATATCGATTTTATTGAGAATGCCGTACTATACCTGTCAGCCCTGAACGGTTTTCCACTGAGTCTTGCCCTTGACCTGGTATTACATGATTCCCAAACAGATACGGATCTTTACAGTTTTGATGAAATTATTGTCATGTCGGCCGCCCCTGTCGATGCCGCCGGTATCGTGCAGGACGGTCAGACAGGTTCCTCGGCCGCTGAAATTGAAATGAGCAGGGAGGTACTGGATTATTTTGCCGAAGCTGATAAGCTAATAATAACTTTTAAGCTAAACACTTCAGACGGTGGCGAAGTTCCGGTAAAGTTCCTAACAACATATTCGGTTGACTTCAACTTAAGAATAAAGTCAAATTTTGTTATCAGGTAAAAAAATTACAGATCATGAGCCCATACAAATTTCAATACAAGACAAAAAAACAAAAATACACGGCCTTTGTCACCCGGCTTTTGGCTACGGCACTTTTTGTTTTTTCTGTTTCAACCACACTAAGTGCGCAGAATAACAACACCATCTATTTTATGGACAGGCTGCCCCAGTCATCTTTGCTAAACCCTTCATTCCAGCCCAATTACAACTATTACATCGGTTTGCCTTTACTATCGTCAATGAATGTAAATGCAGGAACAAATTTCGTGAGTTTTAGCGATATAATATTCAAAAGCTCAGAGATGGATTCACTGATAACATTTCTGCATCCATCCCATAACATTGACGATTTTATCGGAAAGCTCAATGAAAGGAATTACCTGGGGCCTGACATGCATTTGAACCTTTTGCGGGTTGGTGTAAGATACAGGGATATGTTTTTCAACTTCTCGGTTTCTGAAAGAATGTCAATGAGAGCTTCGTTACCAAAAGATCTTTTTGTTTTCGCACTTAAAGGGAATGAGGAGTTTCTGGACAGAAAAGCTGATTTTTCAAATCTGGGTGCGGATTTGAACTATTACCGTGAATTTGCGCTTGGAGCATCATATCCCCTTGATGAACGACTCACTTTGGGGGCAACTGCAAAACTCCTTTTCGGCAAGGGGAATATATCAATTTCCGATCATGATATTAATCTTTATACCGATCCCGAATCATACAATATGATCTTAAACTCCAGGTTTACCGTCAATATGTCCATGCCGTTTGATCTTCAATACGATGAGGATGGCAATATAGAGGATATTGTCCCGCATTTTGATGATGAGGATTATAATTTCGCAGAATTTGTATTCAACAACCAAAATGTCGGAATGGCCCTGGATCTCGGAGCTACCTACATGTTTTCAGATGAGATAACTTTTTATGCAAGTGTTAAAGACCTTGGATTCATAAGATGGAAAAATAATGTTTACAATATCTCTATGGACGGGGAGTATGAGTTTGAAGGGTTTGATATTGCAGAAATAATTAACGATGAAGATGACCAGTATATTGACAACTTACTTGATTCAATTGCAGATCTATTTGCATTCACCGATACACAAAATGCTTTCACAAGGGGACTGGGAACACGTATTTATCTTGGCGGCAAATACCAGTTGAACGAAATGTTGAATTTTGGAGCACTATCCCGTTCAGAGATAAGGGGAGGCAATTTTATGCAGGCGCTGACACTTTCGGCAAATGCAGATTTTACCAGGTGGCTTTCAACTTCAATGTCCTATTCAATGATGAACAATTCTTATAATAACCTTGGAATGGGCCTTGGAATAAGAGGCGGGCCAATCCAGTTTTACATGCTGAGCGATAATATTAACACGCTGTTTATGCCCCATAGATCACAGAACGTTAATTTGTGGTTTGGGCTGAACCTTGTATTTGGCTACAATCGTGATCTTGAGATGATAAAATAGTACAGAATTCCTGCAGTTGATTGATGACAGATTCACTTCATTTTAGCTGACTGCAACTGGCGGTAATCCTTACCCTCTTTGCTTTAAAAATTGTTAACTTTGCCTTTCAAAGAGGGTAAGTTATGGGTGTGATAAGGTTTATATTTATTTTTATCGTCGCATATCTGGCAATCAGTCTTATTACCAGATATGTAATTCCGGTTATTTTGAGATTGTTTTTCAGGTATATAAGTAACAAATCCCGGAATCAGTACTCCGGTGGCAGAGACCGGGTGAGGAGAAAGGAAGGTGAGGTAAAAATTGATTATGCTCCCGGGTCGGATAAAAAGATCGACAAGGACTCAGGAGAATATGTTGATTATGAAGAAGTGGACGAGTAATAACCATATCTTAATTGTCAGTAAATCATTATGGACAGAACATTGATAAAAAGGATCACTCCCCATTTAGTGGCAATAATAATGTTTCTGGGGCTATCATTTGCTTATTTTTCTCCGGTTCTTGAGGGGAAAAAACTTGAACAACCTGATATTATACAGTTTCGGGGAATGGCAAGGGAAATAGTCGAATTCAGGGAAGAGACCGGCAGTGAACCTTTGTGGACAAATAGTATGTTTGGAGGTATGCCTGCATATCAGATATCAGTACTCTACCCGTCAAATCTGATAAGGTTTGCAGATAAAGCCATCTCACTGGGATTACCTGTGCCTGCAAAATACCTTTTTTTGAGCCTGATCGGTTTTTATATATTGCTCCTTGCATTCAGGGTGAATCCATGGCTTGCCATCGCAGGGGCTATTGCTTTCGGGTTTTCCACATATTTTTTTATTATTGAGGCGGCCGGGCATAATACAAAAGCACATGCAATGTGTTACATGCCCCCATTACTTGCCGGCATTTACATTTCATTCAGAGGGAAAATACTTATCGGGTGTGTGCTTACCGGACTGTTCCTTGCCCTTCAGCTTTACACAAACCATTTGCAGATAACATACTACACCCTGCTGATTGTAATTGTTTTTGGTATAGTTGAACTAATCAAGTCATTCAGGGAAACAACGCTTTTTAATTATTTCCGCACTTTAGGGTTGCTTTTTATACCTGTAATACTGGCAGTGGGTGTGAATTTTACCAACCTTTACCTTACATGGGAATACGGGCGCTATTCAATGAGGGGGCCTTCAGAGCTTACTCATGACCAGGATACTCAGACATCGGGACTTGACAAGGACTATATTCTTGATGATTACAGTTATGGTATAGCTGAAACAATGAATTTGTTCATACCTGACTTCATGGGGAGAGCCTCTTCAATGGACATTGGTGAGGGTTCTCATGTTTACCGGGAACTTTCCAGTGCCGGAGTACAGAATCCCCGTGACATAGTTTCTCAAATGCCTGTATACTGGGGGGGGCAACGGTTCACAGCCGGACCGGTTTATATAGGGGCTGTAGCAATATTCTTTTTTGTTCTCGGGTTGTTTGTAATTAAAGGGAGTATTAAGTGGTGGCTTCTTTCTGCAACACTTCTTTCAATACTTCTGGCGTGGGGAAAGAATTTCATGTTTCTCTCCGAGCTGTTCATTGATTATTTTCCCGGTTATGACAGGTTCCGGACAGTTTCAATGATACTTGTAATAGCGCAGTTAACTATACCACTTCTTGGGGTTCTTGGAATTAGCCGGATAATTAATAGCAAAAACTCATGGCAATTTTACAGAAAAGATGTTTACAGAACCTTTTACATTCTGGGAGGAATATCATTTTTCTTTGTTGTTTTTGCAGGGATTTTCAATTACTCCGCACCGATTGACAGGCAGCTTATTTCAAGCGGATGGCCTGATTATATTATTGATGCTCTGAAACAGGACAGACTAAGTCTTTTAAGGTCGGATGCCTTTCGCACTTTTCTCTTTGTCCTTTTTTCCGCAGCACTTGTTTGGGGTTTTCTGAAAGGGTTTATTAAAACAAACTGGCTGATAACCGGTGTTGCCCTGTTGTTCCTTTTTGATATGTGGCCTGTAAACCGCAGGTTCCTGAATAACGACAATTTTGTTACCGAAGTTGAAGTAGCGCAATATTTCAGGAAATCACAGGCAGATATGGCAATTCTTCAGGATGAAGACCCTCATTTCCGGGTTTTCAATACCACCCGAAGTCCTTTCAATGATGCTGTAACATCATACCATCATAAGTCGGTTGGAGGATATCACGGAGCCAAGCTGGGGCGATACCAGGATCTTATCGATTTTCACCTTAGCAGGAACAATATGGATGTTTTCAACATGCTTAACACAAAATATTTTATAGTACCAGACCCTGAACGCGGAGATCCAAGGGCACAGCGAAATCCTGACGCACTTGGTAATGCCTGGTTTGTTGAAGATTACCGGATTGTACAAAACGCTGATCAGGAAATAGAGGCATTAAACGATTTCGATCCTGCAAAGGAAGCGGTTGTGGATATCAGGTTTGCCGAATATCTTGAGAAGCTCCCGGATGAGCCAACATCAGAAGGATCAATTGAGCTTACTGAATACAAACCAAATTATTTGAAATACCGGTCTGTTGCTGAAGGTGTTAACCTGGCAGTATTTTCTGAAATTCATTATGAAAAGGGGTGGGAGGCATTCATAAATGGAGAAAAAGTCCCCCATTTCAGGGTGAATTATGTTTTAAGGGGTATGATAGTACCGGAAGGAGCTTACGAGATTGAATTCAGGTTTGATCCTGCAGGTTACAGGATAGGCGAGAGGATAAGTCTTGCTTCTTCAATAATAATGATACTTTTAATCGGAACTATAATATACAGGAAACTGAAACCTTACATGGGCAACTGGATGGCAAACAAGGTGAACAGCGATAAATAGAGTTTATGGAACCAAAAACAAAATTGAATGAGAAAGAGATTCATTCTATAATAAAAAAGTGCAAGGTTTGTTACATTGGTATGGTTGACGGGGACACCCCGTATGTTTTACCTTTCAATTACGGGTTTTGTAACGGGGTTATATATTTCCACTCTGGTCCGGATGGGAAAAAATTTGACGTGCTTACGCGCAACAACAAAGTATGCATTGCATTCAGCTGTGATCACGAGCTGAAAATCGTGAATCAAGAAGTTGCCTGCAGTTATTCCATGAAATACCGAAGCGTTCTTTTACATGGCAAAATTGAAATGGTTGAAGATTTCCGGGAAAAGGAAAAAGCCCTGAATATTATAATGGAAAACTACACAGGCAGAAATGATTTTTCCTACAATTCCCCTGCAGTAAACAATGTAAGGGTATTCAGGGTAAAACCGTCGGTAACCGAAGCGAGGACATTCGGTTACTGATTTAAAGAGCTGTCAGATCTTTTCAAAAGCCTGCTCCAGGTCTTTTATAAGATCTCCCGCGTCTTCTATCCCGACTGAGTATCTTACAAGTCCGTCTGTAATGCCTGCTTTTTCCCTTTTTTGTCTTGAAAGGCCGGAGTGTGTCATGGAAGCCGGATGCTGTATAAGCGTTTCAACACCACCCAGGGATACAGCAAGGGTTGCAACCTTTACCGAGTTCATCAGCTTTTTGCCTGCCTCGATTCCTCCTTTCAGCTCAAAGCTCATCATTGCTCCCGGACCTTTCATCTGCTTTTTAAACAGATTTTGCTGTTTGTAGGATTTGAGTCCGGGATACTTTATCCATTCAACCTTGGGATGTTTTTCAAGCCATTCTGCAATTTCCATTGCATTTTTCTGGCTTCTTTCCATTCTTATCCCAAGGGTTTTAACACCGCGTAAAACAAGATAGGCCTGGTGAGGGTCCATATTGCAGCCCATAGATATCATAAGCGGCCTGATCTTCTCGTAAAGTTCCTTTTTTTTGGTTATAATAATGCCCCCAACAACATCCGCATGGCCGTTTATGAATTTGGTAAGCGAATGGAAAACAACGTCAGCTCCCATATCAAGAGGGTTTTGCAGGCAGGGGCTGGAGAATGTATTGTCAACCACCAGTATGCTGCCGTTATCGTGTGCAATTTTTGCGCATTCCCTTATATCGGTTAACTGGATAGTCGGGTTGGATGGAGTTTCAATAAATAATACCCTGGTGTCAGGGCGGATCGATTTTTTTACCAGTTCAAGGTCTGATGTGTCAATAAAAGTTGATCGCACGCCAAACCTGCTGAAATGGTTTTCAATTACGCTTCTTGAAGGTCCGTATACCGAAGATGTGCTCAGGAAATGAGAATCCTTGTCCAGCAGCGCCATATAAATTGATGTGCAGGCGCCCATTCCCGAAGATGTTGCAATACCGCCGTAACCATTTTCCAGTTCTGCCAGATTATCCTCCAGTGCCTTTATTGTAGGGTTGTTTATCCTGGTGTATATATACCCCTCTTTATTGTCAGAAAAGCATCTTGCACCATGCTCTGCATTTTTAAATGCAAAAGTTGATGTCTGGTAGATTGGTACCGTTGCACTTCCGAAATGTTCTTCGTAGTGGCCGGCGTGAATAAGTTTTGTGTCAAAATTGAGTTTTTTTGTCTCCATTATAATTTTTTTAAATGAATTATTAGTCTCTCTGTTCTTTTAATTTTCTGACCAGCTCGGTAGCATAAACAAAATCATCCAGTTCAAGGTTCCCGGAACTAAGTATTTCCTCTTTGCTTCCTTCCCACCATTTTTGGCCTTCATGTATGAAAAAAACCTTGTCCCCTATCTCAATTACCGAATTCATATCATGGGTATTGATAACTGTTGTAATATTAAGTTCAAGTGTTATCCTCTTTATCAGGTTGTCTATTATATTGGCGGTTTTGGGGTCAAGTCCGGAATTCGGCTCATCGCAGAAAAGATAGCTTGGGTGCATTACAACTGCTCTGGCAATGCCAGCTCTCTTTTTCATTCCACCACTCAGTTCAGAAGGGTATAGATGGGTTACATTTTCAAGATCCACCATATCAAGGCAGTGATCCACACGCTTTTGCTTTTCTAATACCGACATGGTAGTGAACATATCAAGATTGAAGCGTACATTTTCGTTTATTGTAAGTGAATCAAATAGTGCAGCTCCCTGGAAAAGCATTCCGAATTTTCGTCTGATTATGTTTCTTTCTTTTAATCCCATTATGTTAAAGCACTGCCCCTCAAAAAGTATGTCACCGGAATCCACGTCATGCAATCCGATAATAGATTTGAGAAGAACGGTTTTGCCTGAACCGCTCCGCCCGATAATGAGATTGGCTTTTCCCCGCTCAAACAGTGCAGAAATGTTTTTCAGTACCTGCGTGTTGTTGAAAGATTTATTCAAATTCCTAACCTCTATCATGAAAGAAGTAGTTGAGTTAACAACAAATTGAAAAGCAGGATAACAACGCTGCTGTGTACAACCGCTCTTGTGCTGGAGCGTCCGACCTCAAGTGCTCCACCGTTGGTATAATAGCCATGATAAGCAGAAACGGTTGTTATAATAAATGCAAATATAACAGATTTGATTAGTGAATAAGTAATGTAATAGGGAATAAAAGCAAACTGTATACCTTGTATATAGTTTGTTGTTGTTACTACCCCTGCAAACGTCCCGGCAGCCCAGCCACCGAATATTCCGATGATCATGCTCATTATCGTAAGGAAAGGTGCAAATATCATCAAAGCTATAATTTTTGGAAGAATAAGGTAACCGGCAGAGTTTATTCCCATAATTTCCAATGCATCTATCTGTTCCGTGACGCTCATAGTCCCGAGCTCTGAAGCTATACTTGACCCTACTTTCCCGGCTAGAATGAGTGCAACTATTGTGCTGGAGAATTCAAGCAGTATAGAATCCCTTGCAGCCAGACCGATAAGGTATGTAGGAAGCAAAGGGTTCTCAATATTGTATGCGGTTTGGATTGTTATTACCCCACCCATGAACACAGAAATAATAGCGATAATGCCTATAGAGTTTACGCCCAGATTTTCCAGCTCCCTAACGGTCTGCTTATAATAAACGGAAGGTTTTTCCGGCCAGGAAAAAATCTTTTTAAGCAGAATGACATAATTTCCTAAATGACGTAACAGCATCATAAAATTATTGTTTAATAAAAAAACAAAAGTAAATCAATTTAAAATCAACATAAAATTACCAAAAAGAAAACTTTTACATATGAAACGAGAAATCATTCACTCCCGGGACATATGAGCTGATCGTAATAACAATTGATTTGCGTCCGCTAAAGAACATCAATGAAATCCGTGATTAGTTTTCTTAATGAAACAGTTTATTTATCCAATATATCAAAGCTTTTTGTATTTTTACAAATAGCCTCTGCCTGTTCGATTATTCAGGGGTGGGGAATATACACTATTCTGTAAATTACTATGAAAACTGCATTGGTATGAAAAAAGATCATTACTGTATAATAATGGCAGGAGGGATTGGCAGCAGGTTCTGGCCCCTCAGTAAAACAGAAAAACCCAAACAGTTCCTGGATATTCTTGGAACAGGGCGAACCTTGCTTCAGCTCACTTTTGACAGGTTCGCCAATCTTTTTTTGAAAGAGAATATACTGGTGGTTACAAATGCGGATTACAAGGGAATTGTCCTGGAGCAGCTTCCGGAGATCCAGGAAGATCAGGTGTTGAGTGAGCCTATGAGAAAAAATACTGCTCCATGCATTGCCTATGCAAACCAGAGGATACTCAGATCAAATCCTGATGCCGTAATAGTAACATCACCCGCCGATCATCTTATACTTAAACAGGAACTGTTTCTGGAAGAAATTGGAAAAGCCCTCGAATTTGCAAGCCGGAAAGATGCTTTGCTTACTCTCGGCATAAAGCCAAACAGGCCTGAAACGGGATACGGCTACATTCAGGCTGAAACAAAACCTGTCAGTAAAAAAGATGAAAACCTCCGGAAAGTTAAAACTTTCACCGAGAAACCAGATTATGATCTTGCCTGCGTGTTTATTGAGAGCGGGGAATTTTTCTGGAATTCCGGAATATTTATCTGGTCACTTGGCTCAATAATGAAGGCATTTGAAAAGTACCTGCCTGAAGTAAATTCACTTTTTGTTTCGGAAGACAGCTATGGTACACCGGGAGAGACTGCCTTTATAAATGACGTATATGCTACATGCCCCAATATATCTATTGATTACGGCATTATGGAAAAAGCGGACAATGTATATGTTTTATTTTCAGATTTCGGCTGGTCTGATCTTGGCACATGGGGCTCTTTATATGAACATTCTGAAAAGGATAAATGCGGTAATGTTTTGAGGGGGAGTGATGTATATACTTATGATGTAAATAATTCAATAATCAATTTCCCCGATGATAAGCTTGTTGTATTGCAGGGGCTTAAAGACTTTATTGTGGTAGAGTCTGGTAACATTCTGCTGGTATGCAAAAAGGATCAGGAGCAGCATATAAAGCAGTTTGTTCATGATGTGAAGATCAGGAAAGGCAGTGAATATGTTTGATGCATAAAAAAGAGGGTGCCGGTATAAAAGCACCCTCATAACTGAAATATTAAACTTGTTAGTATTCCCAAAGATCCTGCTCCCAGTTGAAAAGCATCTCTTTTATTCTTTCAGATTCATATTGAATTTCCAGACCCACAGCGTATTCACTTATAGCTCTGTTGTCGTAGACGTTGGATTCCTGGTAGATATAACTTGCGAACCTTCTTTGAACAAAAAGGTCGTCAAATGAAAGAGAAGCAATATCATTGAAGGGGGTATATACTTCGTAGCGGGCAAGCATATCCCTTGCTTCCGGGTAATAAACCCAGAATAACTGTCTGCGTAAAGTTTCCATATCGTCAAAATCGAGCTGGTCAATTTCTGCTTCCTCAATTTCGCGTGTATATACGCGGATAGGGCAAAAACCGATTACGCGGACCTGGAAACGTGAATGGCGCCTGTCAAAATACCACTGTTCAACCAAAAGGTATTGTTTCACTTCTGATGATCTTACCGTTCCCGGAACTTCGGTTTCTATCATCTCCCCCGTGTCAACATCCTCAACCATTTCAATTCTGGTTTCAGCATCAAACCGGTGCTGTATCTCTTCTATGTCAAGCTCCTGCCTGAAATCGCCATCATCATAAACAGTCAGATTGCCTTCTTCGATATGATGCATTAATACATCAATCAGGCTCATTCTTGACCCCATAGGTTCTGTGGGATAATAAAGAGGATGGTTCATTTTTTCACGGAGATCAATCATTCTCCAGATGGTTTTAGACCATGCAATGTCGGCTTCCCTCAGATGGGGTAAGGGCACAGGCTTTCTGTTGGCAATGGTTTCTCTTTCATAAACTCCCCTTGTCTCGATCTGGGCTTCAGTAACCTGACTGTTAAAAAGGAACAGCCCAAGCCCTGCTAAAATTAAAATTAACTTTTTCATAATTCTTTATGACGTTTAGTTTATTTTCTCTATTTACGGCAACCCCATTTTTTCAACTTGCAATAAAGATGGTTCCCCGGATTATTGTCAGTTTATCCTGAAGCCTAATGACGGCAGCCTTCGTTCAGAACCATCAGGGCCAACTGCCATTATATCGTCAAACCATATTCGCTGGTTTGGCCTTGCATTCTGTATAATTGTGCGTTGCTCGTCGGTGATACGGTTGCTGTTTGAACGGGCATCGCGAACAAAGCCTCCCACTACTGTTGAAACCGTAAAGCTCTGAACCGTAAAAGTGAGGTCAAATTCAAATCCTTCCATTTCAGCAACTACCCCTGTCTGTGCAGCAAGCAGTTCCCTGTTAATATTGCCTCCTTTACGTCCTCCAACAGCTGCAACCGGGTCTGGCACCGATCTGACGCGGAAATCACGTGAACCGAGGCTTCTTGTTTCACCGTTAATGGTTGCAGTAACGGATACCACTGCATCACGTGTTGTTGTTTCCGGGCTGACTATGTAGTTCGTGCCCGAAACCCTTCTTATAGTTCCGTTGTTTATCCTTGCAGTTACCTGGTCTGCCGGCACGCCGGGAATTGAAATTTCAACCGGATTTTCAAGCCCCTGGTAAAATACGTTCATCCTTGTAGGTGAAACAACCAGGCTTGGGTCAGCAACCTGATAGGATGAAGAGAAAGGCCTGTTAATAACTGAACCGTCCGCAGCCCTCATGCGTACAAGTCCACCCCAGTCAAAATGCCCTGTCCGTCCGGGACGGATCCGGTATATACCTCTTCCCTGGCTTACAGGAAGAGTATCAACCCTGCCTACCATCTGGTAATCTACTGTCCCGTCAGGTCTGGTGATTGTTTCGTACTGACCAATAAGAACTTCCGGTGCCTGGGTTGTGTCAAATGCAGCCAGGAAAACCTCGGCTTCATATTCGTTCCCCTGGAGTACGTGATTTGTGTTTTGTATAACTGTTGCCTCAAGTGCATTGAACATAAATGAGCCGGCATCTATTTGCTGAAGCAGGTGATTAATAACTTCTGCTTCTGCGTTTCTCACATCACCCTGCATTTTTGTCATAAGCGTCATTACAGCTATCATAGGTATATATGAGAAATGCTTTGTTTCCCAGGTTGGTGTGGCCCCGTCTCTGGGCGGAGGATCAGATGTGTCAAGAGTTGTTTCAACTGCTGAAATAACACCTGTATATTCTTCGTCAACAATTGACTTAAGAAAATCGCGGTAATCCTCTATTGCATTTTTAAGGTCTCTGGCCTTTCCTGCATCCTGGGCACCCAGCATTACCTGTCCGGGTACGGTCAAATTCTCTGACTGCATTATTTTGTCACTTAACACAATGCCGTCAACAACGGCTTCAGTGTTTTGCCCCTCGGCAGTGGTAACAATTTCTACCTTTAGCTCTTCAATATAATCATAAAGTTTGTTTGCTTCTTCCCTTACCATTTGGGCTTTTTCCCTCCATGTTTCTACCCTCTCCGGATTTTCTGCGTATCTCTGGTCAAATTCACGGTATGTCAATTCGTTTTTTGACATAAAGTTGTCTATTGTCCTACCCAGTCCTTCATCAACAATCACGAACGAGTCAAGTACCTCAACTGACACATTGAGCGCCAGCAGTGCCATAAGCACCAGGTACAGCATACCGATAAGTTTCTGTCTCGGGGTTTCCTTTTTTCCTGCCATAATTCCAGTATGGATTTAACGTTTTCTTTATTTTGGTTTATTAACCATGCTCATTGCCGAGAGCATATTTCCGTAAATGGAGTTCAGGTCGGAAAGATTCCTGCTGAGTTTCGAAATTTCTTCCCTGTACTTGTCTGTCTCTTCCACCGAGGTTTTTAGATTGTTTGTTACATTGCCCAGATCTTTGTAGACTTCCTGGGAGCTTTTCATATGCTCGTTATTGCTCTGTAGTTGGAGTTCATATACCGCATTAAGAGCTGCAAGGTTCTTGTTTATATGTCCCAGTTTTTCCCCTATGCTTTTATTTCCTTCACTTATTGTTTCATTTTCGCTGGTTACCGATTCTGACAGCTGGTTGTAGGATCTTAAAAGCTCATTTGTAGTGTTCTGAAAAGCTTCAGAGCTTTGTCTGAGATTTCCCGAAGTCTGATTGAAAGTTTCACTCAGGGAATCGACTGATGAAGCAGCTTTCTTAACATTTGACACATATTCGTTTGTTGCCGCAGCAGCATCCGAAATGTCAGAAAGTTTTTCAGTGGTTGCATTGAGGTTTTGCAATCCTTTACCCAATTTTTCAAACATTTCAGGGCTTATTTCAGCGTTCTGGACCATTTCATCAAATCTGGCAAGTGCTGAAGAACTGCCGGCAGCCGGCGGTGCATATCCGCCCCCGCCATGTGTGTAACTTCCAACACTTCTTTGCCTTGGCTGTGGGCTGGCCTCCTGGTCATCGTCAAAATCTTCTCCCATGCCTGCTAGCTCAGGATAAACCAGTGTCCAGTCATATTCTTCATGTGTCGGCTCAAATGCAGAGAAGAAGAAAATGATAGCTTCCGTTGTAAGTCCCACCGTAAGCATTATGCCTGCAAACGGCCAGTGCTGGATTTTGAAGAGGGCTCCCAATATAACAATTGATGCACCTATTCCGTAAAGTTTGGCCATAAAGTTTTTCCAGCCTGCACTCTGTACTATTTCGCTAAAGCTCATGTTGATTTGTTTTTAAATTTAAATTACTCTTTTTCCCGATTAATTTTTTTTACCACCATTGTCTTCCGCCCCCCTTGTCACCAAGGTATGAGCGCACATTTCTGAACCCGATGTATGAATTGGCGGTATCCTGGTATTCATAAGACCTTGTGCTGACCTGTAAGTAGTAAGCAACATCCTTCCATGATCCTCCCCTTACAACTTTACGCTTAAGGGCAGGCGGATCATCGGGCAGTGCATTGTAGCTGTAATTGGGGTTCATGTCATGCGTTACGATGTAAAAAGACTCATCGTATGCATTTTGCGTCCATTCAGCAACATTCCCCGCCATGTCGTAAAGACCATAGTCATTTGGTTCAAATGACGCCACAGGCGCCGTGTAAAGCCAGCCGTCATCGGTATAGTTTCCCCTAAGCGGCTTGAAGTTTGCAAGGAAACATCCGTCATAATTCCTTGTATAGGGCCCTCCCCATGGATAGGGCGACAATGTAAGACCGCCACGGGCAGCGTACTCCCATTCAGATTCAAGAGGAAGTCTGAAGTTCTGGACAAATCCCATGCCTCTCTTGGCAAGATGATCGTTCAGATATTTTGTTCTCCAGATGCTGAATGCATTCGCCTGCTTCCAGGTTACCCCGACCACCGGGTAGTCGTCATATGAAGGATGCCAGAAATACATGTTAGCCATCGGCTCGTTGTATGAATAGGTGAAATCGTGTATCCATACAAGTGTGTCGGGATATACATTCACCTCATCTCTCAGAACGAAAGATGAGCGATCGGTTATGGGAGACTCTTCTCCTCTCTGGTCATATACTACACCCTCATATTCCCCGGTTTCAAAATTGTATCGGTTTGATCTGCGGGCAGCCTGATCGTAATCAACCCAGAAGTACTCAAAGTTAAGTTTGCGTGTATCAAGCTCCCTTCTTCCCCAGAAACGCTCATCTCCCTGGTAATAGAGTTCCTCAAGAATTTGCCTTGTTTCCGGATCTTCATCGTCGATTCGTTCATCCCAGTTCAGTATCGGCTCATCCAGAGGGTTGCCGAACTCATCCTCCTGGATGATATATTCGGTTCTTCCGGCGTCCGCAAGTGTCTTTCTCATTATGGAGTCGCGTACGTAGTACACGAACTGCCGGTATTTATTATTGGTTATCTCCGTTTCGTCCATCCAGAACGCATCAACCGAAACAGTCCTGGTAAAGGCGTTTTGAGCCCACATAACATCTTCATCACTGGGGCCCATTACAAAACTCCCCTGTGGAACAAATACCATTCCGTAAGGGTCGGGTTCAAACCATGTATCCCTGTCACGAACACCTACAAGTTCGCCTGTGGGAGCCCTTCCGCAACTGCTGAAGATTACAGCAGCAATTAAACTTAGCACAAAAAAATTTTTCATAACCTGCGTGATTATTTAGAATATATTAAGATATTATTTTTTTCAATCATTTTTTCAAATTAAAGAATCCTGATGCTTTTATGACTGCCTGTTGTTCTGTCAATGCTGAGACTGAAACAGTATCGAAGCACAAATTCATGTGATCCTTTGCTGTGCCTGTTTATAGAACTTGTAGCAAAATCATACGAATAACCAAGCTGGATACCGTTAAATATTTCCAGTCCTGCCATTCCTACAATTGCCGATCCGCTTCTGTAATATAAACCTCCCCACAGTTTATTGTCGTAATTTATCTGCCCTCCAACGCTTACCTGTGAAATTGATCCGTCTGACTGTACCATTACCGAAGGCATCAGTTCAAAACCGGGATTGTCCAGGACGAAACTATACCCTGCTGTCATGTAATAGTGTCTGCTCAGAAAGGATGTGGCCGAACCGGAGTATTCCAATACCGGTTCTGTAATATGTGTTGCCGAAAGACCAAAATACAACTGGTCTGTATTATAATATAACCCAAAAGAAAAATCCGGGATCAATATACTTTCATTACCCGCCGGTATTGAGGGATCAGAGGATGGGTGGGTGTGGTGGTCGCTTTCGGGAACTACCCATTCTGCATCAAGAGAATTATTGATCAGTCCGAAACTTGCTCCCACCCCTATCTTGCCCGGACCGGCGTTTGTTCTGTAGGCATATGTAAGTGATATGCCAAGGTTGTTCTGAAATCCGGCCTGATCGTTCATTATGTGTAATCCTGCTCCATGTTCAGCTCCAAACAGCCTGAAAGGAGAGCTGATTGAAAAAGCGGAAGTTACCGGCGCATCATCAAAACCTGCCCACTGCTGGCGGTTTAGTGCTGTTGCACATATTGCATCTTTGCTTCCTGCATATCCCGGATTGAACATCATAATGTTATACATATTTTGACTGAATTGCGGATCCTGCTGCGCAGAGCATAAAGATGCTGTCATAAAGAATACAAGGCATATTATCCATTTCTGTTTGTTATTTTTTAAACTTCCGATCATTTTAACAGTTCGGCCAATTAATTTTTATGACATCCGCAAACCTGTAAATTATAAGTTCGTTGTTCTTTATACTGAAATTTGCTTTTAAGGTTTCTCAAAATGCAAATATTTTTTGAAATTTAAATAATAATTGATTAAAATAATTGGCACATTATCATGAAAATCAATAATTATACTTGAAGATATAAATGAACACAGGCCGGTAAATGGCTCTGAATACGGGGGAAACAGTACAATAATCAATATTCAGATCGCTTCATTAATTGATTTTTTTAAATGTCCTCCACCATCTTTCGGGTATTTCCTGGTTGCAGCCAGTCCTGTAATCTTCATAAGAGCAAGCTATTATCAGGTTTCTGTGTATACGTGATGAAGGAACTTCCATCCACCAGCGCTCACTTACTGAACTTTTGTAGAATACCAGTTCATTGTCGCTTTCACTCAGGTTAATGATGAATTTTTTGCAGTTTTTTGTCTTGTCAAAGGGATATTCAGCTTTTCTCCCGGAAACCCCTTCCAGGAAATACCATACTATTTGTGCAGCAAGATGAGCAGTTGCTTCGTTTACAGCCTGACCCGGTGAAAGGTCAAATATTCCGGCAGAACTGAGGCGGTCACTTAATCCTGCATATTTTGCCAGCTGGCATGCTTCTTCCGCATATAAACCGTTGGGAGAGGGGCATGCATTAACGGGTGCATCCGATTGCCTGATGGCTGACATGCTGAATACAAGTATATCAGTGTCACGCATTACTGGATCAGCCTCTTTCATATCAGAGCGGATTTTACCAAGCCTGAAATAGTCGAATAGCAACTCTTCCAGGAGCTCTATCTCTTTTTTTGTTGTAAAACAAGACTGGTATCCGATATTTGTATAGTTGAACAGATTGTTGTTCTGCTCAAGTATTATTTTATTGAGGTAATCATAACTCTGTTCGTTACCATCCACTGCCCCTGAAAGTCCGGGTTTCTGATCAACAGAAGTTATGTTTACAGTTTTGTTGAATTTTTCGTAGGCTGAAAAAATCTGGTAAGCCAGCTTTTGTTCACCGCCAATGAAAAAGGGTGTTATATTCCGGCTTAAAAGCATATAGGTTATATCAAAAAGTGCAGCATTCAAATCGGCCGGGGTGCGTCCCTGTTTCAGGTTGCCCAGGTCGGCTAACCCGGTTTTCAGGTCGTGTGTGCTCAGGTTGTAGAGGTGCAGTCTGACAGCGTCAGCAACTTCCGTGTTGCCCGCCTTTCCGTTAATGTTGAAGTTTGGGATCCCTATTAGCGCTATCCCTTTATCAGGCAGTTCAGGGATTCCCTTTTCTTCAGAATGTATTCCTGCAAAGCGGCCTATACTGTTGCTTTTTACAGAATTGAACAAGTTTTCTTTTATTACAGGATCTAGGTAATCAATTAATTCCATTTCTGCATTTTTTCTTGTTTTGCTGATTTTAAAGGAGGGCAAAAGTATAGTATGAGCTGCCGGCAGACCACGAACTTTGTCTATTGTAAAGGTTCCAACTTTTCACTGGCAGCAGCATTATATTATTTTATGGAGGAGTAATTACTTTTTTTTCCTTCCACCCGCTTTTCTTTTTTTTCCTTTGGGCTTAGAATTCTTTATTATTAACATACATTCTTCAAAATCGAGCTTTTCGGGATCGGCATCCTTTGGAAGCCTGTAATTTTTATCCGCGAATGAAATGAAAGGCCCCCAGCGACCTTTAAGGATAGTCATTTTCTTGTCCCCTTTCTCCAGGGTTTTAATTATTTTCTCCCTGTCCTTCTTCCTCTTCTCCTCTATCACCTCAACTGCCCTGTCAAGTGTTACTGTCAGAGGGTCATCATTTTCGCCCCTGAGAGAATAGAATTTTGAGTCATGCCTTACAAAAGGTCCGAACCGACCTACACCGGCAACCACTTCACTGTTTTCATATTCACCCAGTTTTCGCGGGAGCCTGAATAGTTCCAGGGCTTCCTCAAGGGTAATTGTTTCCAGGTGCTGTCCCTTACGCAATCCTGCAAAACGGGGTTTTTCGGTATTGTCAGTTTCGCCCATCTGTGCCATCGGACCAAACCTGCCGATTTTGACATAAACGTTTTTGCCGGAAACCGGATCTTTGCCAAGCAGTCGCTCACCCTTGCTTCTTTCGCTTGTTTCAAGAGTGGTTTCTACTTTTTTATGGAATGGAACGTAGAATTTATCTATCATTTCAACCCATTTCAGTTTACCCTCCGCAATAAGGTCAAATTCTTCCTCAACTGATGCAGTAAAATTGTAATCCATTATCTCTGGAAAGTATTTAATAAGGAAATCACATACAAGCATCCCAATATCATTGGGGAAGAGTTTGGCTTTTTCAGCACCGGCAGTTTCTGTTTTGACCTCTTCAGTGATCCGGTTTTCCTTGAGCGTTACTGAGTTATAGTTGCGGGATTTACCGGGCCGGTCTTCCTTTTCTACATATCCCCTGTTCTGTATAGTGGATATTGTCGGTGCATAAGTTGAAGGGCGACCGATTCCGAGCTCCTCAAGTTTTTTTACCAGACTTGCTTCAGTGTACCTCGGGGGATGATGGGTAAAACGTTCGGTTGCCTGTACCGATAAAGCCTTTAGTTTGTCGCCTGCCTTTAAAGGGGGTAAAAGGCCTCCGAAAACAGGTTCTTGTTCGTCATCGGTCGATTCAATATAGACTTTCAGGAAGCCGTCAAATATAAGAGCTTCACCTGTTGCAATGAAATTGTGCACTGATCCGGAGATCCCTATTGTGGCGGTTGTCTTTTCTATTTGCGCATCACTCATCTGGGAAGCAATTGTTCTTTTCCGGATCAGCTCGTAAAGCTTCTTCTCGTATCTTGTTCCTTCAACGGAGGTTTTTTCCAGATATGTTGGACGTATAGCCTCATGTGCCTCCTGTGCGCTTTTCGATTTGGTTTTATATCTGCGGATTTTTACGTATTTTTCTCCGAACGCTGATTCAATTATGTTTTTTGCAGAATTAAGTGCAGACTGCGAAATATTGACAGAATCTGTTCTCATGTAGGTTATCAGACCAGCTTCATAAAGGCGTTGTGCAACTGACATTGTTTGTGATACCGAAAAACCAAGTTTTCGGCTTGCTTCCTGCTGGAGTGTTGAGGTTGTAAAAGGCGGGGCAGGTGATTTCTTCGAGGGTTTTGAAACAATGTCGGTAACTTTGTATTCGGATCCCCTGCAACTTTCAAGAAAACCGAGGACTTCTTTTTTTGTATTGAAACGTTTGGGCAGCTCAGCTTTAAACTCAGATAAGCTACTATCTTTCCCACGTATTTCAAATGCTGCAATAACACGGTAAGAAGAGCTGCTTTTAAAGCCCATTATTTCCCTTTCACGCTCTACCAGTAATCTTACTGCAACGGACTGCACCCTTCCTGCGGAAAGACCCTGCTTCACCTTCTTCCATAAGACCGGGGAAAGCTCGAATCCAACAAGCCGGTCGAGTATTCTTCTTGCCTGTTGTGCCTCTACAAGTCTTTTATTTATCGGGCGCGGATTTTTTACCGCATTCGAAATGGCTTCCTTTGTTATTTCATGAAAGACAATTCTTTTCGTTTTATCTTCCTTCAGCTCCAGCACCTCTGCCAGATGCCATGCAATAGCCTCACCTTCACGATCCTCGTCAGAAGCGAGCCAAACAGTCTGAGCCTTTTTTATTGCTTTTTCAAGCTCGGAAACCACTTTTTTCTTCTCTTCCGGTATAACGTAATGGGGGATGTATCCGTTATCAATATCGATACCGTAATTTTTTTTTGAAAGGTCTCTTATATGTCCATAGCTTGATTTAACAACAAAACCTTTGCCAAGAAATTTTTCAATTGTTTTTGCTTTTGCAGGAGACTCGACAATTACAACGTTCTCTTCCATTAAAATTCAGTTTAGTAAAGAGTTGAAAAACCGCACAAAATAAATGAATTCGTCTGTATGTTCAAATCAATAGTGAAAAATAATTGTTAATTTTGCACAAAGATTATTAAAAATAAGATGAACAAAGAAAAAAACAAGAAAAAACTTTATCTGAGGATGTTTTGGGCTTTATTCTCCCTGCCCTTCATTGTTGTACTGACGGTATTTTTTCTTATAACATCCGGAAGTCTTGGATTTATGCCCACTTTTGAAGACCTTGAGAATCCCGATAATAATATTGCATCCCAGATTTTTTCATCTGACGGGGAGCTTCTTGGGCACTATTATCTGCAGAACCGTGTTTACGTCGATTTTGACGAATTATCACCAAATATAGTAAATGCCCTGATAGCAACTGAAGATATCAGATTCAGAAGGCATGCCGGGATAGATGCAAGAAGCATGGGAAGAGTTTTTGTAAAGAGTATACTGATGGGCCAAAGCAGCTCAGGTGGAGGAAGCACCATTACCCAGCAGCTTGCAAGAAACCTTTTTCCCAGGGACACTACAATTTACAGTTTTGGTGCATCCAGGAAGATAAATCTTGCTATCAACAAGTTCAAGGAATGGATCACTGCCGCCAATCTTGAAAGGAATTATACAAAAGATGAGCTGCTTGTGATGTATCTTAATACAGTTGATTTCGGAAGCCATTCATACGGTATTAAGGCAGCAGCAAACACTTTCTTCAATACCACGCCCGACTCATTGAAGATTGAGGAGGCTGCCCTGCTGGTTGGGGTTTTAAAGGCACCCACCTGGTACAGTCCCGTAAGGAATCCTGAAAGATCTCTTGCCAGGAGGAATATAGTGTTGTCGCAGATGAGGAACTACGACTTTATATCACAGGAGGTGTTTGACTCCCTTTCCGCTTTGCCTCTTGAGCTTGATTACCTGGTTCAGGATCACAGTGAAGGACTGGCAACCCACTTCCGTGAGCATTTGAGGATAATGCTTACTGCAAGGGAGCCAATACGTGACAATTATGTTTCGCATGAACGTTTTGTAAGAGATTCTATTGAATGGGCCAATAACCCGATTTACGGATGGTGCAACAAAAATTTCAAACCCGATGGAACTCCCTATAACTTGTACAGGGATGGATTAAGGATCTATACTACTATCAACTCGCAAATGCAGCATTATGCCGAGGAGGCTGTAAGAAAACACCTCGGGGAAACACTCCAGAAAGATTTCTGGAACAATTTGCAAAACAAAAGAAGAGCTCCGTTTTCAGATAATCTTACTGCCGAGCAGGTTGAACAGATAATGGAATCATCAATGCGCCGCACAGACCGTTACAGGAATATGCGGATTGAAGGAGTGTCTCACGATTCAATAGTAAAGGCGTTCAATACACCTGTTAATATGAGTGTTTTTTCATGGGAAGGAGAAATAGATACGGTGATGACCCCAAGGGATTCTATCATGTACTACAAGTCTTTCCTGAGATCCGGGTTTATGGCGATGGAGCCTGCAAGCAGTCATATAAAAGCGTATGTTGGCAGTCCTGATATAAAACATTTCCAGTTTGACCACGTTTCACTGGGAGCCCGGCAGTCGGGGTCTCTCATAAAGCCATTCCTTTATACAATTGCAATGGAGGAGGGATATACACCATGCGACCTTGTGGCAAATGTTCCCCAGTCATTTATAGTTAACGATTCTGTATGGACTCCCACAAATGCCAGTCCGACTGATTATGACGGACAAATGGTGCCCCTGAAATGGGGACTGGCCAACTCCATCAATAATGTTTCGGCATGGCTGATAAAACAATTCAATCCCCATACGGTAAAGGATTTGCTACGAAAAATGGGCGTAAAAAGCAATATTGATCCCGTGAAATCCATTTTCCTCGGAACTTCCGATATAACACTCAGGGAGATGGTTGCCGCTTTTGCAACCTATGCCAACAAGGGAGTGTACAATGAACCGATGTTTGCCACCCGTATAGAAGACAGGCACGGGAATGTTCTGGCAGAGTTCCAGCCACGGATTGAAGAGGTTATAAGCGAACAGAGTGCCTATCTTATGATCAACCTGCTTCAGGCAGTGGTTGATGAAGGTACAGGAATAAGGCTCCGTGCAAGGTATCAGTTCAGTGGCCAGATGGGGGGAAAAACAGGAACAACCCAGAATCAGTCCGACGGCTGGTTCGTCGGGATCCTTCCCAAACTTGTTGGCGGAGTGTGGACTGGTGGAGAAGACCGCAGCATACATTTCGACCATATAAGTCTCGGACAGGGCGCAAATATGGCTCTGCCGGTGTGGGCGTTATTTCTGGAACAGCTTTATGAAAACGAGGATATCGGGATTACAGAAGAAGACGAGTTTGAATCACCTCCCGGCTTCAATATAAACCTGGATTGTGGAGACTGGTCAATGCCCGACAGGACAAGGGACTACAATACCGATATGCTCGAAGGATATTATTGATATCGCCTTGAAGCAGTTTCAGGAAGGATTTTTTTTGAAAAGCAGCCTGAAGAGCTCCTTAACACCGGATGCATAAGTTACATTCATTTTATACTTACCTGCATGAAATTTACCTTTGTGGTGAGAGGAAATGATGATTGTCCCGAAGCCTAGTTTTGCCGCCTCTCCTATTCTCTGTTCTATTCTTGAAACCGGTCTTATTTCACCGGAGAGTCCTACTTCACCTGCAAAACATATATCCGGAGAAACAGCAATATTAACATTGGATGACAAAACCGCCGCAATAACACTCATGTCGATAGCCGGGTCAGTCACTCTTATCCCTCCCGCTATATTAAGAAAAACGTCTTTTGCAGCAAGCCGGAAACCCGCCTGCTTTTCCAGAACGGCAAGCAACATTCCCAGTCTTCTCAGGTCAAATCCGGTAGCTGACCTTTGAGGGGTGCCGTAAGCGGCTGAGCTGACCAGCGCCTGTACTTCAATAAGGAAAGGTCTTATTCCGTCAATAGTAGCTGCAACGGCAGTTCCGCTGAGTTCTTCCCCCTTATGAGTTATCAGGATTTCTGACGGATTTTGTACCTCTTTTAAGCCGGCTTCGTGCATTTCAAATATTCCCAGCTCTGAGGTTGCACCGAAGCGGTTCTTAGAAGCTCTGAGTATTCTGTACATATGGTTGTGGTCGCCTTCAAACTGGAGAACAACATCAACTATATGTTCAAGGACTTTCGGACCGGCAATACTCCCCTCCTTGTTTATATGACCTATAAGAAAAACAGGTGTTGACGTTTCTTTTGCATATCTTAGCAAAGCTGCAGCACATTCCCTTACCTGCGAAACGCTTCCCGGTGATGATTCAATACTCTCTGTGTGTACTGTCTGGATAGAATCAATAATTACAACCGCTGGTGAGTTATGGTGAAGATGAGAAATAATATTTTCAAGTGAAGTTTCGCATAATATATAGCAATTTTCGCTAACCAGACCGATCCTGTCAGCCCTTAATCTTATCTGCCTGCTGCTCTCTTCACCCGAAATGTAAAACACCTTTGAGCCTCCAAGCTTCATTCCGACCTGAAGGGCAAGGGTTGATTTACCTATTCCTGGTTCTCCCCCAAGCAGCACAACGGAACCCGGAACCAGCCCACCGCCAAGTATCCTGTTGAGTTCATTAAGTTTGGTATCAACTCTTTCTTCACTCTCAGTGCTAACCTCAGAGATAAGTTGAGGTTTCCGGGGCGGATCATTTCCATGTAAATCCTTTTTCTGATTATGTTTTACAACCACCTCCTCCACATAGGTGTTCCATTCGTTGCATGAAGGGCAGCGTCCGACCCATTTCGCGGAACTGGCACCGCAGTTCTGGCATGTAAAAATGATTTTCTTCTTTGCCATGGCATTCAGTTTTTCCTGTTATTCAGGTTTCCTTACCAATAATGAATGAACTTTCAGTGTCAGACCGTCCTGATAAAACTTCTTTACCAGACCGTTTTTGCTGAATAAATATCATTATTACCGAAAATGTTCCGAGGAGGATCATCAGTAGTGCCTGTGATTCATGGGTGATTGTGGCAAAGACTACACCCTCTTGCCTTGGAATATTGTAGAGGGTAAGCCCGAGCGATACAATCCAGTGGTAGGCTCCAATTCCTGCCTGGACAGGGGCAGACATACCCATTCCTCCGATAACCAGTAAAAAAAGTGCGTCTACAGGCCGAAGATGCGAAGTAAAGGGCAATGAGAAAAAAACTACCCAGGTCATCAGAAAATACATAAGCCAGATAAAAAGGGTGTGACCAATGAATTGCCATTTTTTTCTCATCCGGAACAGGGTTCTCATACCGCTCAGAATACCCCTGGCAGTACTGTCAATAAAGCTGAACATCCTGTTTTTCAAAAGCTTTTTTCTGATAAAAAAGAACAGAACGGCAATGATCAAAATAAAAAAAACAGCCGGAACCCATATGAGTGCTGAGAAACTTAGCCTGTCCAAAAAAGGGATAAAAAGTCTATCGGTTATGAATTCACCAAAAAAATCGATTTTAACTACAAAAACCACTGCCAGCAGTATTATAAGAATTATAACATCAAAAAACCGGTCGATTATGACAGTACCAAGCAGGGCATCAACCGGTACCCCGTCAGTTCTGTTCAGACTTCCGCACCTTGTAAGCTCACCTATCCGGGGCAGCAGAAAATTTGCAAGATATCCGCTCATCAGCGCATAAAAAGTATTTTTAAGTGAGGGTTTGTACCCCAGTGGCTCAATTAGAATTATCCAGCGCATGGCTCTGCTTACAAAAGCAAGGGCAGCAAAAAAAAGTGATAATAAAACCCATGAGTAATCAGCATTTTTTAATTCATGCACAAGGTCGCTTAAATGCACCTCACGAAATGCGAGAAATAAAAAAAAGACTGCTACCGCCGTGAACAGCAGGATTTTTAATCCCGTTATCAGTTTTCTGCTCAAAATTCAGGATATGATTTTATTTGTTGCAGTATCGGGGAATATAATAGCTGGTTTGAAATTTTTTGCTTTTTCCTGTTCCATTGATGCGTATGATATGACAATAATAACGTCACCAACTACAACCTTACGTGCAGCCGGCCCGTTCATAACTACTTCACCCGACCCTCTTTTCCCTTTAATAACGTATGTTTCAAGCCTTTCACCGTTGTTCAGGTTCACAACCTGTACTTTTTCATTTTCAATTATATTGGAGGCATCCATCAAATCCTCGTCCAGTGTGATGCTTCCGACATAATGGAGATCGGCTTCAGTAACCGTTATTTTGTGGATTTTAGATTTTACCACTTCAATCAGCATAACAAAAAAATTAGTTTAAAAAACCATATTGTCAATCAGTCTCACCTCTCCTGCCTTAACGGCTATGCACCCAACCAGTCCGTTTTCAGAAGCCTCCCGGTAAACTGCCGGCTGAAGGGTTTCCCCGTCTGCAATTTCAAAATATTCAACTTCCAAACCGGGGGTATCGTTTATTTTACGGCAAACCCGTTCTTTTAATTCTTGAACCGTAAGACCGGTTTTTTTTGAAGCTTCTTTCAGAACCTCAGATATAACAGCTGCATTTCTTCTTTGTTCATCAGTCAGCAATGCATTCCTCGAGCTCATTGCAAGTCCGTCTTTTTCCCTGACTGTAGGGCAAGGAACAATTTTTGTGTTAAAATTGAGATTTTTTACCAGGTGTTTTATTATTGCAAGCTGCTGATAATCCTTTTCCCCGAAATAAGCGCGGTCAGCATCGGTTATCTGGAGCAGTCTGCTTACTATTTTGGCAACCCCATTGAAATGTGTGGGTCTGAAATGCCCTTCCATTCTTTTATCAAGGCTTCCGAAATTAAAAACTCTTTCGTCGGGAACCGGATACATCTCTTTTGCATCAGGGATGAAAATGCAGTTAACTGAATGCTTTTTGAGTATTTCCAGGTCTTTATCCGTATTTCGCGGATATTTTAGCAAGTCGCTCTTGTTGTTGAACTGAAGCGGGTTGATAAATATGCTTAATATGGTAGTATCGTTTTCTTCCCGGCATTTTTTCACAAGGGCAATATGCCCCCCGTGCAGGGCACCCATAGTAGGTATAAGTCCTATGCTCCTGCCCATGCTTTTGCTCTTTTTGCAAAAGTTCCTGACTTCCTTAATAGTCGTAAAGACCTCCATTGCATTTTTTGATATGGTCTGCAAATATATGCAATTTCAATATTATTGCAACACTATTTCAAACCACTTTCAGTTACTGCATTGACTTAAACTTAACGAATTGAACATTCGAATATTTTTGTTATCTTTGCATCTTGAAAAAAATATATTTTGAAGGGTCAATGGAAAATAAAAAGGTTTTATATATTTCTCAAGAAATAACTCCCTATCTGCCTGAGTCAGAAATGTCTGTTATTGGCAGAACCCTTCCTCAAGGCATTCAGGAGCTTGGCAATGAGATACGTACATTTATGCCAAGATATGGCTGTGTTAATGAAAGAAGAAACCAGCTTCATGAAGTTATCCGGTTGTCGGGGATGAATCTTATAATTGACGAAACAGATCATCCACTCATTATTAAAGTAGCATCCATACAGTGTGCCAGAATGCAGGTATACTTTATCGACAATGAAGATTACTTTCATCGCAAGAATGTTCTTTTTGATAATAATGGTGAGTATTTCAAAGACAATGATGAAAGAACAATATTCTTCATAAGAGGGGTGCTTGAAACGGTAAAGAAACTTTGCTGGTCTCCTGATATTGTTCATTGTCATGGCTGGTTCTCTTCTCTTGCACCGCTCTTTTTGAAAAAGGCATACAGGGACGATCCTGTATTTTCCAATACCAAAGTTGTATATTCTGTTTACAGTGAATGTTTCCCTGGCACCCTTGAGAAGTCTTTTCCCAAAAAAATAAAAGTGGATGGTATAACCGACAAGGATTTGAGTATGGTTAAAGTTCCCAGCTGCGTAAACCTGAATAAAATGGCAATTAAGTATTCAGATGGCATCATTTTTGGCGACAATAAAACTGACAAAGCTTTGACAGATTATGCAGAAGAACTTAAAAAGCCCTCTATAGGTCATCACCCTGAAGAAGGTTATATAGAAAGGTACTCACACTTTTATGACAGAATATTAAATACAGAATCATAATGAAACTTATAAGACTGCGTTTTTACCTAATGGTTTCAAGGAATAGCACTTTTGTTTATTTAACCGTCTTGATTTCCTCACTAATTATGTTCTCTTGTGAGGAACCCAGTTTTATCGGGTCGGAAATACAACCCCCATCTGACAGGTTTGACCTTAAATATTCAGGCGACATGAATCTGGCCTCCTATACATACAATACAGATTCGGTTAAAACAAACAGGCTGAGGTTTAGCTTGTTTGGCACATTAAACGATCCGGTTTTCGGATTTTCGAAAGGGACTTTTGCCACACAGTTAGGTCTTGAACTTCCAGGACATTCATTTGGCTCATCACCCCAGATCGATTCTCTTATTCTTTTTTTGAAATTTGATGAATTTTACGGTGACAGTAGTGTTCCCCAGGAGATAACTGTTTTTGAGCTAAATGATTCGCTTATGTATGATTCCATATATTATGCGGATTTTGATATTTCAGAAATGTATGATGAGGGGATCCCCCTGGGGACAAAGACTTATACAGCTTCTGAAAATGACAGTGTAATCGCTGTACACATCACAAACGAGGAATTCAGGAATAAGCTGTTACTGGCTGATTCAGCTTCAATGTCAAGTTCTATGAATTTCCTTGAATATATGAAGGGCCTGTACTTAAAAGCCGAACCACTTAACAGTGAAGCCGGGTGCATTTACAAGATCAATCTGCTTTCAGCGGAATCAAAAATGGCCATATTCTATAACAATGAATCTGAAGATTCACTCACATATAATTATATAATTAGCCAGGGAGCTGCCAGGGTGAATATGTATAATCATGATTACTCCGGTACGGAGTTTTATGAAAACCTGAATCAGTCTGATGTGCAGGATTCGGTTGTATATGTCCAGGGAATGGGGGGATTGAAGGCAAAAGTAATTTTAGAAGACCTTGTTTCCTGGCGCGACTCTGTTCCTGTGGCAATTAACAGTGCCAGACTGACAGTCAAAGCAGAAAACCTGGACGATTCTGCAGCGGACTATCCTATACCCGAAAGGCTGAACCTTTATTACTTTACAGAAGAGGGGGATTTTGTTCCGGTGGTCGATTTTTTCATGGGGAGCAGTTATTTTGGAGGCAGATATGATGAAGAGAGCAACAGTTATATTTTCAACATATCCAGTTTCGTGCAGTATTATATCAGTGAAGAGATAAAATCTAATGAACTGTATATAGTTGTTCAGGAAAATGCGATCAACCCACACAGGGTAGTATTGAAGGGCAGTGATAACAGCGATCCTGTCAAGCTAGAAATTAAATATAACCGTTTCTGAAATTATGTGCGGAATAGTTGGTTACATCGGTCACCAGCAGGCTTACCCAATCATTATAAACGGGTTGAAGCGACTTGAATACAGAGGATATGACTCGGCCGGAATATCCCTTTTGAACCGCGAGCCTAATATATTCAAATGCAGCGGAAAAGTAAAAGACCTGGAAAATCTTGCACATGGTAACGACCTCTCCGGAAATATCGGGATAGGCCATACCCGTTGGGCAACTCACGGAGAACCGAATGATATAAATGCCCATCCCCATATCTCTATGAATGGTCATTTTATTGCAGTTCACAACGGTATAATCGAGAATTATGCCCGCCTGAAAAAACGCCTGTCTGATCGCGGATATAAATTCAGTACCGAAACCGATACCGAAGTTCTTGTCAACCTCATAGAATATATATACCTGAAAGGGAAAGTGACTGCAGAGATGGCTGTCAGACTTGCGCTGACAAAAGTGGAAGGGGCATACGGACTTGTTGTTATTTCTGCTGATGAACCTGACAGACTTATAGCTGCCCGCAACAGCAGTCCTCTTGTTATAGGAATAGGGGAGAGGGAGTATTTTATTGCTTCCGATGCTACGCCCATTGTGGAATATACAAAGAGCGTTATATACCTCAATGACGATGATGTAGCAATCATAAGTAGCAACGAGCTGACATTAAAAACAATAGGCAATGACAAGCTTGAACCGAAGATACACAAGCTGAATCTTGAAATTGGAGAAATTGACAAAAACGGCTATGAACACTTCATGCTCAAGGAGATTTTTGAACAGCCCCGTTCCATACTTGATACCTTCAGGGGAAGGGTTAACCCCAAGCTTGATGAAGTTCATCTTGGCGGACTCTACAATGTTATGGACAGTCTTGTCAATGCAAAAAGAATAATTATTATAGGATGCGGTACTTCATGGCATGCCGGTATTGTAGGCGAGTACCTGATAGAAGACCTTGCCAGGATACCGGTTGAGGTTGAATATGCATCCGAGTTCAGATACCGCAATCCTGTATTATACAAGGATGATATTGTAATAGCAATAAGTCAGAGCGGAGAGACAGCTGATACACTTGCAGCCATAAAGCTTGCAAAACAAGCTGGAGCTATGGTGCTTGGCATTTGCAATGTTGTGGGTTCCAGTATTCCCAGGGAAACCCATGCAGGAGTTTACACGCATGCAGGACCCGAAATCGGGGTGGCCTCTACTAAAGCATTTACCGCTCAGGTTACCGTTCTTTCAATGATGGCTATACTTCTGGGAAAAAAACGAAATATAATAACCAGTGAACAATATACTGCTCTTATTAAGGAGCTTTATGAAATACCCGGAAAAATCGAAAGAATTCTGGGTTTAAACGACGAGTTCAAGCGTATATCAGAACTCTACAAAGATTCAACAAACTTCCTTTACCTTGGACGCGGATACTGTTTCCCTGTTGCACTTGAAGGGGCCTTGAAGCTGAAGGAGATATCCTATATTCATGCAGAGGGGTATCCTGCAGCGGAGATGAAGCACGGACCTATTGCCCTGATAGATGAAAAGATGCCGGTAATCGTAATATCACCCAAAGATAATTCATACGATAAGATAGTAAGCAACATACAGGAGATAAAAGCAAGGAAGGGCATTGTAATTGCAGTAATAAGCGAAGGTGATACAGTAATAAAAGCCATGGCCGATCATGTGCTTGAAATACCCGAGACAGATGTGGTTTTTTCAGCACTGCTTACAGTAGTGCCGCTGCAGCTGCTATCATATCACATTGCGGTAATGAGGGGTTGCAATGTTGATCAGCCAAGGAATCTGGCTAAATCAGTTACAGTAGAATAGACCCGTTCAATCTTTTTTTCCGTACTGTTGGTTATAATACTCCTGGTATTCGCCGGAGCAAACTCTTTTAAGCCAGCTTTCGTTTTCAAGATACCAGTCTACCGTCATTTCAAGTCCCTGACTAAAATCAACGGAAGGCTCCCAGCCCAGCCGGTTCTTGATTTTTGAAAAGTCAATAGCATATCTCATATCATGCCCTGCCCTGTCTTTCACAAAAGTAATGAGTTTTTCAGATTCACCTTCCTCCCTGTCCAGCTTTTTATCCATTATTCTGCAGAGGAGCTTTATCAGGTCAATATTCTTCCACTCGTTCCCGCCTCCCACGTTATAAGTCTCACCCGGACTACCCTTTTGGTAAAGAAGGCTTATAGCAGCAGCATGATCCATAACATATAACCAGTCCCTTACATTTTCCCCCCTGCCGTACACAGGTACCGGTTTATTGTTCCTTATATTGTTGATTGCAAGTGGAATGAGTTTTTCAGGGAATTGGTTTGGCCCGTAGTTGTTTGAGCAGTTTGATATAACAACAGGTAAACCATATGTATAATGGTAAGCTCTTACAAGGTGATCTGAACTTGCCTTTGAAGCAGAGTAAGGACTTCTGGGGTTATATGGGGTTTTTTCCGTGAAGTAGCCGTCTTTACCGAGTGTTCCGAAAACCTCATCGGTTGAAATATGGTAAAAAAGCTTACTTTCAAAATTGTTTTTCCAGAACTTGAGTGCACTATTGAGAAGTGATACGGTTCCTATGATGTTAGTTTTGACAAACTCATCGGGGCCCGAAATTGAACGGTCAACATGAGATTCGGCAGCCAGATGGATTATCCCGTCAAAGTTGAACCTCTCGAAAAGCTTGTCCAGTAAATCACTGTCGGTAATATCGCCTCTGATAAAATAGTAGTTGTCCTTTCCTTCAATATCTGCCAGATTCTCAAGGTTCCCGGCATAAGTAAGCTTGTCAATATTGATTATTTTACAACCGGGAAAGTTGTTTACGAAAAGCCTGACCGTGTGGGAACCTATGAATCCCGCACCTCCGGTAATCAGTATTGTTTTGTTTTCCATTTTTCTGTACTTTTTTACTTTTATCAGAAGGATTAACTATTATAAAATTCCTTTTTCGGTGCAATGCTGAGTCCACCTCCACGCCGAAACGAGCGTTTTCTCAATTTCTTCTGTGGCTTTCCATTTCAGCTTTTTATTTGCCAGTGAAGCGTCTGCCCAGATTTTTTCTATATCACCAGGCCTTCTTTTACCAATACTGTAGTTTACTTTTACATTTGTAGCTCTCTCAAATGCGTTTATTATTTCCATAACCGAAACACCTTTGCCGGTGCCGATATTAAAAAATTCGCAATCACTTTCATTTTCTCCCTTAATGAGCCTGTCAACAGCAGCAACATGAGCTTTTGCGAGGTCAACCACACTGAGGTAATCCCGAATGCATGTGCCGTCAGGGGTATCATAATCGTTCCCGTATACTTTCAGCTCATCGGTTTTATCAGTTGCTGCGCGTGTTATTAAAGGGACAAGATTATTTGGTTTGCCGCGTGGCAGCTCGCCTATCAGCGCGGTCGGATGATTACCGATGGGATTGAAGTATCTCAGTACAATACCTTGCTGCTTTTTATCTGAATTAAAGGTATCCTGCATAATCTCTTCGCATATGCGTTTAGTGCTGCCGTAAGGAGAAAGCGCTTTTTTTACCGGTGAATCCTCGGTTACAGGAAGGGTTTCAGGCTGTCCGTATACAGTGCATGAACCCGAAAAGACAAGATTCGGAATGCCTTTCAGCTCCATCTGTTCAACAACATTGATCAAAGAATTAATGTTATTGCGGTAATAGCTAAGAGGCTTTTCAACAGATTCTGCTACAGATTTCAGTGCCGCAAAATGCACTACAGCTTCAGCCTTGCTATTATTACAGAAAAATGATGCGGTATCCTTTTTATTGCAAAGATCGATCTTTTCAAATTGAGGCCTAATACCTGTTATTTCCTCTATTCCGTCGAGCGCCCCGGCAAGGGAATTGGAAAGATCGTCGGCTATTACAACGTTGTAGCCGTTGTTAATGAGCTCCACGGCTGCATGAGAGCCAATGTAACCCGTCCCGCCAGTAACGATAATTTTTTTTTTCCGCATCAGCTTCAATATTAAGAATTTCTCAAACTAAAGGCTCCAGTATGTAAGGTTGTTTTCCCTGAAATTGATTGAATTTCTGTATATACCTTTAATATCTATCAGAATACCGTTTGAGGAGGTTATATTCCTGAAATACTCCCCGTCCAGGCCAAGGTATTCCCTGTGGTTAACTGCTACAATAACTGCATCATAGCTGCTGCCTGCCTTCTCTTTTATGCAGAACCCATACTCTTCCAGAACCTCTTCAGTTGAAGCATACGGATCGATCACGTCAATCTGTTTAATTCCGAATGATACCAGTTCATTGTAAACATCAGCTACTTTTGAATTCCTTATGTCGCTTACATTCTCCTTGAAAGTAATCCCCATTATCAGAACACGTGCATTTTTTACTTCCTTCTCTGCTGCAAGTATCTTTTTAACAGTTTGTTTTGCAACGTAGCCCCCCATCGAGTCGTTTATAAACCTTCCGGAATTGATTATCTGTGCATGGTAGCCTATCTGCTTTGCCTTGTATGTGAGATAATAGGGATCAACACCTATACAATGCCCCCCAACCAGCCCGGGGAAAAACCTCAGGAAATTCCATTTAGTACCGGCTGCCTCAAGAACCTCATAAGTGTTTATATCAAGCTTATTGAAAATGATCGACAGCTCATTCATGAAAGCAATGTTTATGTCCCTTTGAGTGTTTTCAATAACCTTTGCGGCTTCCGCCACTTTTATGGATTTAGCCCTGTGAACCCCCGCATCGATTATTGTATCGTATACCTTTGCTATTGTTTCAAGTGATTTGTCATCACAACCTGATACAACCTTTGTTATCTTTGCGAGCGTATGCTCTTTGTCTCCCGGATTTATCCGTTCAGGAGAAAACCCAACCTTGAAATCCTTTTTATATGTCAGCCCGGATACTTTTTCAAGAACAGGTATGCACTCGTCTTCAGTACAGCCCGGATAAACGGTGGATTCAAAAACTACATAATCCCCTTTTTTTAATGCCTTGCCTACTGTTTCGGAAGCCATCATCAGCGGAGTGAGATCGGGCAGTTTATGTTGGTTTATGGGAGTGGGCACTGCAACAATGTGGAATTCCGCCTTCCCAAGCTCCTCCGGATCAGAGGAGAAGCAAATATCGCACCCCTCAAAGCTTTCGCTTTCAAGCTCCCTGCTTGGGTCAATCTTCTTTTTCATTAAATCTATCCGATCCTCTTTTATGTCAAATCCGATTACCCGGAATTTTCTTGCAAATTCCAGCGCAATCGGAAGCCCCACATAACCCAGGCCAATTACAGAAATCCTTTTCTCTTTGTTTAAAAGTTCTTTTAACATATTGTTGTTTTATTTATGTTTGTTTTACAGGATCTTTTTAAGGTAAGGGTGGTAGTCTCCCCGGAGTCCTACAGGAGAAGAGTTCCTGATTGCATAAACCGTGTCTATTGATTTCCGGGCTTCATTCAGGCCATATCCGGAGCCGGCAAGTATTTTTTTGTAGGTTTCCGTGTGCAGATCGGTGAAACCTTTGCTAAACTCTATCTCCTTGTTATTGAGCCTGATTGATCTGTAAGTTCTTTTACCCTTCGCTTTTTCTTCTGCCGGAATGTCGTTGTAATCTATGCTGAGCAGCCATTTAACCCTCGCCCTTTCCAGTCTTAAAAATCCGGCTGCTTTGTCCGGTTCTGATAAATGAACTATATTTTCTTTAACATCTCCAAAAATCCATGTAAGCATATCAAAAAAATGCACCCCTATATTGGTTGCAACCCCCCCCGATTTATGAATATCACCTTTCCATGATATCTGGTACCATCTTCCCCTGCTTGTTATATAGTTCAGATCAATATCGTATATCTCGTCAGGCGGCCCTTTATCAATTTTTTCCTTCAGTTCGATTATTGAAGGATGAAGCCTCAGTTGAAGAACGTTGAATATTTTTTTACCGGTTTCCTTTTCAATTTCCTCAAGAGCATCAATGTTCCATGGGTTCAGCACCAGCGGCTTTTCACAAACGGCGTTTGCTCCCTGCCGCAGGGCAAACCTTATATGTGAATCATGAAGGTAGTTGGGAGAACATATACTTACATAGTCTATCTTGGTTCCTGTTCGTTTAAGCTTGTCTATATGCCTGTCAAAGCGTTCAAATTCGACAAAAAAATGGGCATCAGGGAAGTAATTGTCTATGCATCCCACACTGTCAAATTTGTCAAGTACTGCAAGAAGGTCGTTTCCCGTATCTTTTATTGCCTGCAGATGACGCACTGCAATAAAACCGGCAACCCCTATCATTGCGAACTTCTTTTTCCGTTTATACATTATTACTCCCGTTTTTTAGTTTCAAAATCACGGAATCGAATCGTGTTTATTATAGGTTAATAACAGATCCGTCTATTATGATAAACCTGTTACTATGTTTTCCCTGAGGAGATATTTTTTGCCGCTCTCCGGGCATATTCCAATTCCATTTTTGTCAAAAGAGAGCCTGTGACCGTATTCGCTCATCCAGCCTGTTTGCCTTGCAGGGTTTCCTGCTACAAGAGCATAATCAGCCACATCTTTTGTAACCACTGCACCTGCACCGACAAACGCATATCTCCCTATATTGTTCCCGCATATGATTGTCGCATTGGCGCCTATTGTTGCTCCCTCTCTCACAATGGTTGTCATATATTCCTTTTTCCTTACTATAGCGCTGCGGGGATTGATAATATTAGTGAAAACCATCGAAGGACCGAGAAAAACATTATCCTCGCAAATAACCCCTGTATAAAGCGATACGTTGTTCTGAACTTTTACATTATCACCCATTACAACATCAGGCATAACAACCACGTTCTGGCCAAGATTGCAGTTATTCCCTATAACAGAACCGGGCATTATGTGACTGAAGTGCCATATCCGTGTACCTTTTCCTATTTTGCATCCCTTGTCAATAACAGCCGTTTCATGAGCAAAAAAGTGTTTGTCATCTGACTTCTTCTCTTTTTCCATTATTTTGTGTATTGATTTACCTGTTCGGCCACATATCCCAACTGTGGGTCTGACAATTCAGTATGCATGGGCAGGGAGATTACGCTTTTGCTCAGCTCTTCAGTTACAGGGAAATCTCCTTCCCTGTAACCGAGATACCGGTATGCTTTCTGCAGGTGTACGGGAACAGGGTAATAGATCATTGAGGGTACCTGCCCTGATGCAAGGAATTGTTTCATTTTGTCCCTGTCAACACCATTTTTTGTTTTAATTGTGTACTGATGGAATATATGTGAAGACTGTGCATGACGGAACGGTATAACGATCCCGGGGTTCTCCCTGAAAGCTTTATCGTAAAATTCTGCAGCTTTCTGCCTTGCCTCATTGTAACTGTCAAGATACTTTAACTTAATGCTGAGTATGGCTGCCTGTATACTGTCAAGCCTGGAATTGATTCCAATGATCTCCTGCCTGTACTTTACTTTCATTCCATGGTTTACTATCATTCTTATTTTTTCAGCAAGATCGCTGTTGTTAGTAATAAGTGCACCGCCGTCTCCGAAGCATCCCAGGTTTTTGGTAGGGAAAAAAGATGTGCAGCCAATATGACCTATTGTTCCTGCCATTTTTTTCAGGCCGCTTGAGAAAGTATAACAAGTCCCGAGTGACTGTGCCGAATCTTCAATTATGCCAAGCTTGAATTGGCGGGCAAGATCGATTATTTTATCCATGTTACAGCATTGCCCGTAAAGGTGTACGGGTAATATTGCCCTTGTTTTGGAAGTGATCGCATTTTCAATTTTGTCAGGACATATATTGAATGTTTGCGGGTCAACATCCACCAGAACAGGTTTCAGGCCGAGCAAGGCAATAGTTTCAGCCGTGGAAACAAAAGTAAAGGGTGTTGTTATAACCTCGTCACCAGGCTTCAATTCGAATGCCATTAATGCAGCCTGAAGTGCATCTGTGCCGTTCCCGCAGGCTATTACAGACTTTGCACTGAGGTAAGCCGAAAGGTTTTTTTCGAATGTTTTTACTTCAGGTCCGTTAATAAAGGCAGACGACCTTATTACATTCCTTATGGCTGAATCTATTTCATGACTGATTTTATTATACTGACCGTTAAGGTCAACCATTTTGACAGGTTCCATTTATTCGGCAAGGATTTTAAACTGTTATTTTTGAATTAGTAAGAATTTGGTGTAAATTATTTAAGAAAATATTTATATCAAATTATTTCCAAAATAACTGGAATTCAAATTACAAATAGATAAAAAGACCACTAAATATAAACCTGTCTCCAATTCCTGATATTAAGTATTTTTGACCTATCCATGCAAATGTACATGATTTTTCCATCTTAAAAAACCTGCAAAATGCTCTTCATATATACATGGGTATTGACAAAGTCAATTTTTTTATCTTAAAATGCACACATTTTTAACCTGCTTATTTATGTGCTCTTCAGGCAGATTTAAAAAATTGAACCTGTAAAGATTAAATCTGTACGTTTTTCCGGATCCGGATTAATAAATTTTGCTTAATTTTGCTAAAGATAAAAACAAAAGGGTAATTGGAACTTGCAAAACATATCAGGGAGCTTTTATACCGGCATGATTGCGTAATTGTGCCCGGTTTCGGCGGGTTCGTTACGAATCTGGTTTCTGCGCGTACAGACAACGTTAGGCATGTCTTTTATCCCCCGTCAAAAAAGGTTGGTTTCAACAGGAAGCTCGACCATAATGACGGACTTCTGGCGAGCTATATTTCTTCTAAGGAAGGAATAAGCTATCAGGATGCCAACAAGTTTGTTGAAACGTCTTTGAACGATATCTCCAGAGAGCTTGTTAAAGGAAGGAATATTACATTTGAAGGCATAGGTGATTTTTTCTTTGATAAATCAGATAATCTCCAGTTTGAACCCGACCCGCATGCCAATTTCTCGACTGCAGCATACGGGTTGACACATTTCCGGTTTCCTCCTCTGAAGGGCCATTATTCGCCCGGAATTACTGATGAGGTACAAAGAGCAAGATCCAGGTCAGCTAAAAAAGGTATGAACCGCTATATAAAATATGCACTTGCCGGGATGCCAATTATTGCTGTCATTGTTTTCGGCTCCATAAAGAGTGATGTTATCAGGGAGTTCCGCTTTGATATTTCATCCCTGAATCCTTTCTCAATTACTGTTGAATCAAAATTTACTGAATCCGCACATTCTGAAAGCGGAAAGATTCTGAATGCAAAGGATGCTTTTGAACGCCTTGCTTCGCAAAGGGAGGCTCTTTATTATGAGGAGAAAGAGAAAGGAAGAATTCAGGAGACAATTTCCAAAGAGTATTTCCTGGTGGCAGGCAGCTTCCGTAATTACAACAATGCTGTCAGCCTGGAAAAAGAGCTGGAAGAGCTGGGTTATGATCCGGTTATACTTGAATCCCAAAACGGCATGTTCCGTGTTGCAGCAGGATCATATACCAGCAGGGATGATGCGCTCAGCAACCTGCATACAACCAGGCAAAGGATCAACAATCCTGACATCTGGCTGCTTTCTCAATAATTCATATTTTTTCTCACAAAACCAATAACCCCCCAGATCATGTCCAGGGGTTTTATTATTTGATGATTGAGCCGTCAGTTGCATCGTCAGAGGGAGAAACAAAAACCAGTTTCCCGTCCGGATCTTCCGACATCAGAATCATTCCCTGTGATTCCACGCCCCTGATTTTCCTTGGATCAAGATTTATCAGTATTGCAACTTTTTTCCCTTCAATATCCACAGGGTCAAAATGTTCTGCAATGCCTGCAACAACGGTACGGGTGTCAACTCCCGTGTTAACCGAAAGCTTCATGAGCTTCCTGGTTTTGGCAATTTTTTCGGCTTTCAGAACAGTTCCGGTACGAATATCCATTTTGGCAAAATCTTCGTAGCTTATGATACCTTTGGGCTGTTCAATATTTGTTGCAGCTTTTTCCGAAGCTTGTCTGTTTTCCATAAGCTTGTTTAATTGTTTTGTAATTTGGTCATCTTCAATTTTTTCGAACAGGAGCTCCGGCGGGTTGACCTGGTGCCCCGGTTTAAGAAAATCGATATTCCCCGTATCTTCCCAGCCAATATTTTCAATGTTGAGGAATTTTTTGAGCCTTGCAGCTGTAAAAGGCATAAAGGGGTCTGTTATTGATGAAAGTCCTGCAGTAATCTGAAGTGAAATGTTAAGAATTGTTCCCACCCTGCCCGGATCAGATTTGAATATTTTCCAGGGTTCGGTGTCGGCAAGGTATTTGTTACCGAGCCTTGCAAGATTCATGGCCTCCCTGAGAGCATCCCGGAATCTGAACTGCTCAAGGTATTCACCTGTCCGCTTTTTTATTTCGGGAATCTGGTCTGCCACCTCCCTGTCGTATTTTCCTGGATTTTCACGAGGAGGCACTTTCCCGCTGAAGTATTTGTTTGTCAGAACTATTGTTCTATTCACGAAATTTCCGAGGATTGCGACCAGTTCGTTGTTGTTACGCGACTGGAAATCTTTCCAGGTAAAATCGTTGTCTTTTGTCTCCGGCATACTTGCACACAGAACATATCTCAAAACATCCTGCTTATCCGGGAATTCCTCAAGGTATTCATGGAGCCATACCGCCCAGTTGCGGGAGGTGGATATCTTATTTCCCTCAAGATTCAGGAATTCATTTGCCGGAACATTCTCCGGCAAAATAAAACTCCCTTCAGATTTGAGCATAACGGGAAATATGATGCAGTGAAAGACTATATTGTCTTTTCCGATAAAATGAACAAGCCTGCTATCAGTACTTTTCCAGTACTTTTCCCAGTCGGGTGTCAGCTCCTTTGTTGCCGAAATATAACCAATGGGAGCATCAAACCAGACATACATCACTTTTCCTTTTGCATTCTCAAGAGGAACCGGGACTCCCCATGAAAGGTCTCTGCTTACAGCCCTTGGATGGAGTCCCTGGTCAAGCCACGATTTACACTGACCATAAACATTCCCTTTCCAATGTTTGTTATCTTCAAGTATCCACTTTTTAAGGAATCCTTCGTGCCTGTCAAGAGGCAAAAACCAGTGCTTTGTCTTCTTCTTTACCGGCTTGCTTCCGGTGATTGCTGATATGGGATTAACCAGGTCTGTCTGGTTTAGAGAAGTGCCGCAGTTTTCACACTGGTCACCATATGCACTGTCGCTGTTGCAATGGGGGCAGGTGCCGGTTATATACCTGTCTGATAAGAACTGCCCCGCCTCTTCATCATAAAATTGTTGAATGGATTTTTCTGTGAATTCACCTTTCTCATAGAGATTTATAAAAAATTCAGAAGAGGTTTCATAGTGGATTTTTGCAGATGTGCGGGAATAAATATCGAATGTTATACCAAATTTTTCAAACGACTCCTTGTTCATTCTATGATACCTGTCAACTATTTGCTGCGGAGTAAGCCCTTCCTGACGGGCTTTGATTGTAATTGGCACTCCGTGCTCATCCGACCCGCATATATGTATGACATCTTTGCCGCGCAACCGAAGATAGCGGGTGTATATGTCCGATGGGATATATACACCCGCAAGGTGTCCTATATGTATTGGTCCGTTTGCATAGGGCAGTGCCGATGTAACAAGGTGTCTTTTAAACTGCTTCATTGAAATAAAGTGATTTAATATTGTTTCCGTTTTCCGTTTTCTGATTCCGGGATGCCGCCCTTTAATATCTGTTAAATAAACACTGATAAAAGATCATTCAGTTCAGATCTCAGGTTAAAGCCAAAGACAGTGTTATTTTACTGAAACAGGCATGCGGTATTTAATGGCGAAGTTATTACATTCGCCTGTATTAGAAAACAGATTTTAAAAAAATACCTTTCCCAGGATTATCTGAAGGGTTAAAAATAGCAATAATATAACTGTTAAGATAGTTATTTTAGATGTTTAAGAAATGAGATGATGATATATCCGGACACTTTTGAAAAAAAAACAGGGTTTGACAAGGTGCGGGAACTTACAAAGGGGTTTTGCCTGAGTGAGCCTGGAAAACAGTATGTTGAAGCGATGCATTTCATGAGCAACATGGCGGATATTTTGCTTCAGCTGAACAGAACCGAGGAGTACCGAAATATATTGCTCTTCAACAAGGAGTTTCCGCTTGAAAGATTTCCAGATATCCGTTCTGTGCTGAAAAAGATGCGTGTTGAAGATGCTTACCCGGAGAAAGAAGAGGTTTTCGAACTTAAAACGGTTCTTGAATCTGCCAGGGGGATTTACTCATTTTTCAGAAGTGAAAACAGGGAGCTCTATCCTTCACTTTACGGGCTTGCAGCTGACATAAAACCTTATCCATATATATTTGAGCAGGTTGACAGGATCATTGACAAGAAAGGTGCAATAAAAGACAATGCTTCTGCAGAACTTCGCAATATACGCCGGCAAGCGGGTAGCCTGGCAGCAGAAATATCAGGTCGCATCCAGTCAGTTATGAAAAGAGCGCAGACTGAAGGGCTTGCGGATAAGGATTCGTCCGTTGGGGTGCGTAACGGAAGGCTTGTAATTCCCGTTCACAGTTCAGGGAAGAGAAAGCTTAAAGGTTATATTCATGATGAATCATCTACAGGTAAAACTACATATATAGAGCCTGCAGAGGTTGTTGAGATGAACAACCAGTTAAGGGAACTTGAGCTTGCCGAGAAAAGGGAAATTATCAGTATCCTGAAGGAATTTGCCGCCAATATCAGGCCTTACAATGATGAACTTGTCAGTTTGGTTGATGTATTGGGGAAGATCGATTTTGTGAGGGCAAAAGCCCTTTTTAGTCGTGATATAGATGCAGTCAAACCTGTTTTTCGCTCTGATCCTGTAATTATATGGAAAAAAGCTTTTCATCCTCTGCTATCCCTTTCTTTCCGGAAAGAAGGCCGGAAGGTTGTTCCACTTGACATAACCCTCGACCAGGAACAGCGTATCCTGGTTATTTCAGGACCCAATGCAGGGGGGAAATCGGTGTGCCTGCAAACTGTGGCACTTCTTCAGTATATGATACAATGCGGTATGCTGGTACCTGCAAGCGAGAATTCCGAATTCGGGATATTCGATGAGATTTTTCTTGATATGGGAGATGAGCAGTCAATTGAAAATGATCTGAGTACTTACAGCTCCCGGTTGATCAACATGAAGTTTTTTCTTAAAAATTCCGGTAAACGTTCGCTGGTACTGATTGATGAGTTCGGCTCGGGAACCGAACCTGCTGCAGGCGGGGCAATTGCTGAATCTATACTTGAGCAGCTTAACCGTAATGGTGTTATGGGCGTCTTTACGACACATTATGCCAATCTTAAGCATTTTGCCTCCTCTGAATCCGGCATATTAAACGGTGCCATGCTGTTTGACACGGGAGCAATTCAGCCCCTTTTTCGTCTGGAAACAGGAAAGCCGGGAAGTTCGTTTGCATTTGAAATTGCCCGTAAAATAGGGTTACCTGAGGATATTCTGCAAAATGCTTCCAAAAAGGTTGGGGAGGATTATGTCAGGTTCGACAAACATTTGAAGGATATAATAAGGGATAAGTATTACTGGGATCGTAAACGGAAGAATATCAGAAAGGTTGAAAAAAGAGTGTCAGAGGAGCTGGAAAGTTACTCAAAGGAGCTTAAAGATATTAAGAAAGAGAGAAAAAAGATAATTGAGCGTGCCCGCGAAGAGGCAGATCAGATTCTTTCAACAGTCAACAAACGTATCGAAAATACCATACGTGAGATCAGGGAAAGCCAGGCTGAAAAGAATACAGCCAGAGCCGCGAGGGAAAAGGCAGAAGAACTGAAAAAGTGGATCGATTCAGAGAGTTCGTCTGACAGGGAGATAAGCGAAAAATTGTCAAAAGCTGAAAAGAGAGAAGAAAAGCTGAAGGGGTTCAGTGAGGAGAAAAAAAAAGAGAATGATAATCAGGATAAAAAAATAGAGAAGGGAGACATTGTAAAGCTTACAGATCAGGATATCACAGGTGAAGTACTTGATATCAGCGGTGAAAGTATACTGGTTGCATTCGGCAATATGATAACCACTGTCAATATCAGCCGCCTTGAAAAGAGATCAGAAATTTCACCCTCAAAAAGAGCCGGGTCAGGCGGGGCCAGAACCGGTTCGCTTGATATACGGAAAAAGAGGCTTAGCTTCAGTCATGAAATGGATGTCAGGGGAATGAGGGCTGAGGAGGCTTTGAGAATAGTTGACGAGTATATTAATGAGGCGATAATGCTTGGGGTAAAAACAGTCCGGATACTTCACGGCAAGGGAGAGGGGGTGCTGCGGCAGGTAATAAGGCAGCATCTCGGGACAATTGATCTTGTTAAAAAGTATGGTGATGAGGATATTGAACGTGGCGGGGCAGGTGTTACAATTGTGGAACTGGAATAGAAACAGGCCCTTCCCTGAAGGGAATAGGCCTGTTCAGG